>JABIRQ010000308.1 GCA_018699755.1 Rhodospirillaceae bacterium
CAATGCCCGCTGGTCAGCCTGCCGCATATCCTGGGCACGGTCCTGGAGACCATTCCGGCGGAGATACCCTATTTGTCGGTTGCGCCGGGCGACGGGCAGAGACTCGAGACGGCGCCCGGCATCGCGGCGCGAATCGGCCTGGCCTGGGGCGGCAGCCCGACCCATAAGAACGACCGCAACCGCTCGATCCCTTTCGAGCATTACCTGCGCCTGGCCGAGCGGCCGGATGCGATGCTCTACAGCCTGCAAAAGGGCGGGCGGACGGAGGCTTTGCAATCCTCGGCTTGCGCCGCGCTGATCCGCAACCTGGCCCCGCGGATCGAGAGTTTCGCGGATACCGCACGCTTTATCGAACAGCTCGACCTGGTCATCACCTGCGATACATCCGTCGCCCATCTCGCGGGCGCATTGGGCAAGCCGGTCTGGGTCCTGCTGCCTTTCGCGCCGGATTGGCGCTGGCTGCGGGACCGGCCCGATTCGCCCTGGTATCCGACGATGCGGCTGTTCCGGCAGGCGGAACCGGGGGGCTGGGATGGGGTGTTCGACGCGGTGCGCGCGGCGCTCGACGGTTTCGTGGCTGGCCTGCCGCAGGCCAGTTCGTGATTCCGGCTCAGGCGACCGCGTAGCTGCTGCCGTTCCACTCGGATTCCGTGACATAGGTGTTGTAGAGGTTGATATCGGTGATCTCGCTGGATTTGAAGTCGACATAGTTCTGGTTGTCGAACTTGATACGCCAGTCGACGCCGCTGAGGTGCTGGAAGGTGATGTCGCTCGGGGAGACGTTGGTCGCGGTCTCGCCCCAATAGATCACCGGGCCGTTGCCGCCGCCATCGACGATCGTGTCCTTGCCCTGGCCGCGACAGTAGTAATAGACGTCGTAATCCGCGCCGCCCTGCAGGAAGTCGTTGCCGGTGCGGCCAAGGAGGGTATCGGCGCCCGCGCCGCGGTCCAGGGTATCGTCGTTTTCTTCGCCGTCGAGATAGTCGGCGCCATTCCCGCCGAACAGCAAATCGTTATGCTTGCCGCCGTATATGACGTCACTGCCATCGCCACCGTAGATAGTGTTCAGACCGGTCGCGAATAGCGTCGGGCAGGGCGGACGGACGGCTCGCCTAGGCCGCCTCGACGACGCCAGCGCGCAGCAGGAAGGGTAGCCACCGGTCCCGGAATTCGCCGTGTACCTGCGCCATGGCCGGGCGGATTTCTTTCTCCGTCTCGAGGCGCTTGCCGTCATGGGTCCAGACGCGCTCGGAATCGAGAAGACGTCGGACGGCGGGTTCGAGGGCCCCTTGAACGCCGACCCGGCAGGCCGCGTCCAGGATGAACGCGGCGGCGAAGGGCAGGATGATCCCGGTGCCGAGCACGGGCGAGGGCAGGGCCACGCGGCTTTCCTCTTCCGCCATGGCGAGCAGGATTTCATGAATCGGCAGGGCCAACCGGATCCGATCCGGGCCCACGACCTCTTCGAGCGCGGGCCGGGCATAGGGGCGGCGCGCGAAAGTCCGCGTCGCGGCATGGGCAATTCGCAACATGGTTTCGGTATCGGCGCCCGAGAATGGCTCCATCTTGGCGATCTGGGCCAGGCTCGCCCGACCCGTCTGCGTGACCGCGAAGAAGGCGCGAACCGATTCCGCCAGGGCGCCGCCCCGGACCTGGGGTTCCTGCATGACGCCCATCGGGGGGCCGAACACCTGATCGGCGAAGTCGTCCCATCGGCCCAGCCAGCCTTCCGCCGGCCGACTCATGGAAAATATGTCGGCGCGATAACGTTCGGCTTTCAGAAAGCTTCGGACCGCCTCGGCGGCGATCGGGTCGGCAATCGCCCTGGCGGCCGGTTGTAGCTCTGGCGCCAGGCCGGTATCGCCCGCGTTGGGCTCGAGAAGGGCGCTGCCGCAATAGCTCAGACCGATCGAGGCCATTTCCTCGGCGACCTCATCGAAGGTGAAGAGATCCCATGCGCCAGCCAGGAATTCGTGGATGACATAGCCGCGCTTCTCCTTGGCGACCTCGTCGAGCAGCTTGCGGGCCGCCGGACTGTTCTGGAAATAGGGCGCGCGTTCGGCGACCTCGCGGATATAGCGAAAGGCGGCGGCGGCCCGTTCCGCCGGCGTACCGCTCGCCTGCCCGACCAGGAGGCGCAGGGTCTGCCGGATCGGCAGGAACGGCGCCCAGCCGGTAAGGGCATTGTAGCTGACATAGAGCAGGCCTTCGGGTTTCAAAAGCCGTCGGACGGTTTGCTGGATCTTTTGACGGGCGTCCGCGTCAACCCAGCTATAGACGCCCTGCAGGGCGATGAAATCGAATGCGGGCAGGTCTTCCCGTTCGGCCAGATTTGCGAAATCGTCCTTGATGAAGGTCGCATTCAGCAATCCGCCGGCCGTGGCGGTTCGCCGCGCGGCCTCGATATGGTCGGCGCTGAGATCGACGCCGTAGAAGCGCGCCTGGGGCATGGCGGCGGCCAGGACATTGACCGTCAGACCTTTGCCGCAGCCGAGATCGCAATAGGTGAAGGGTTCGGTGGGCCGCGGCGCGCGAAGGCCGCGCATGGCCGCGACATAGCCCAGGGTCGTCGGGCATTGGGTGATGAAGAAGCGCGAAATATACTCGGTTTCCGCCGCGATGTTCGCGCTCTGTCGCGAGCGCCGCGGTTTGCGCTCCGGGGCGGCGATCGAACCGACGGCGGTGGGTGCGTCGACCCTGATCGGCGCAGCGACGGGCGGCCGGCTCTTGGGCCGAGGTGGATGCCGAGGTTCGCGCGGCATGTCCCGGACCCCCCCTTCGCGGATACATCAGCGGCCGCGGGCGTATCTCGCCCGCCAAGCCAAGCCGTCGTCAATTCAATTGTCAGTGTATACGCGAAGTCGGCGCGAGCGCCAATTTTAGCGCTTCGCGCGGGGGGCCGATCTCCGGATTCGTCTAGATCGCGTCGTACCCGTCGCCGGCGGCGTTGCGCTCGTACTCGTAGACGGTATAGGTCGGGCCGCTCGACGGGCCGTCGTAGAAATTGATGTCGCTGATATCGGCGATATCGAAATCGACATAGTCATTGGGGTCGAATTCGATACGCCAGACGCCGCCGCCCTGGTCCGAGAAGGTCACGTCGCCGGCGCGGCGCCGTCACTCTGCTCGCCCCAATATATGACGAGAGCGTTCTCGCCGCCGGCATCGTTGTCCTGGATCGTGTCTTTATCCTGATCCCATCCGTAATAATAAATGTCGTAGTCGGCGCCGCCCTCCAGATAGTCGTTGCCCGTCTCGCCGTAGAGATAATCGCTTCCGGACCCGCCATAGATCGAATCGTTGCCGCCACCGCCCCAGATCTGGTCGTTGCCGCCGTCGCCGTTCAACACATCGTTACCGTCGCTCCACAAGCTGAGGACATCGTCGCCCTCGCCGCCGTTGACGGTCAGCGTGACGCTTTCCGTGCGGTCGCCGATGAAAGTATCGGCGCCGTTGAGTAGGTTGAAGATCTCGAAGCCGCCGGCCGCGTTGCTGCCGAAGACCGAATTGTCGACATCAATGAAGTCGTCGTTGCTCGTGCCGATCAGCGTGTCCGTGTCGCTGCTTTTACCACCCGAGCCGCCATAGATATAAAGATCGTTCGGGTCGTAATAGATGATGTCGTCGCCGCTGCCGCCGTCCAGGGAATCGGCGCCCAGGCCGCCATCCAGCGTGTCGTCGCCTTCTTCGCCGAAAAGGGAGTCGTTACCGGCATCGCCATACAGGACGTCGTTGTCCTTGCCGCCAAGGATGGTGTCGGCGCCGTTGCCGCCATAGATGAGGTCGTCGCCGTTCTTGCCGTTCAGGTAATCGTTGTCGCCAAGCCCATAGATAACATCGGCTTTTTTGGAGCCGTTGATGGTATCCGCGCCTGATGTACCGGTGAAAGTGGCCATGATTTCCTGCGTAACGTCCTAAACGATCTTCTGCCGAATAATCCTTTGCATCTCGCGTGCCAAATTCGGGCGGTTTCCCCAATTACCAAGCAATATTGGCACACAAGGCCCGTAGGGCGCAATTCAATGGTTTCTATGGTATTTGGGGAGCCTGAACACTTTGTAAAGCGATTTGGTTAATCGGTGGAGCATTGCCGTGGAATGAGCGCCGCGTTCGGCGAATCGATGCATTTTGCGAACACTTTTGCGATTCGCGCCAGATCAGGTGCTTATACCTCGTCGTAATTGACGATGATCATGGCATTGCCGCGCCTGCCCGCGTTCATCCCGTCGGCGATGGTGATACGACGCCATAGCGCAGTCCTGCGCTATGGCGTCATGCGCCCGCGGCGAGGAACGGCACGTTGCGGAAATCGGGCTTGGCGTAGCGCAGGGGGGTGCCATCCAGGCGAAGGACCGTGCCGCCGGCGGCGGCGAGGACGGCATGGCCGGCCGCCGTATCCCATTCCATGGTCGGGCCGAGCCGAGGGTAGAGGTCCGCCATCCCTTCGGCGACGCGGCAGAATTTGATCGAGCTGCCGGCAATGGCCAGGTCATGCACGCGGTACCCGGCCAGAAAATCGTCCACCTCGTCCTTCTTGGCATGGGAGCGGCTGATGCAAACCGTTAATCCTTCGGCCGGCGCGGGGCGCACCCGAATTGGCTGCGGCGCCGCGCCCGGGCGTTCCACCGTGGCATGGCCGGGCACCGCGCCCAGATAGGTCACGGGCAGGGCCGGGGCATGAACCACCCCCAGGGTCGGGAGGCCGTCCTCGATCAGGCCGATATTGACCGTGAATTCCCCGTTATGCGCGAGGAACTCCTTGGTGCCGTCCAGCGGATCGACAAGCCAGAAGGAGCCGGAACCGACCTTGGGCACGCGACCGGCCGAGGCCTCTTCTTCCGCGACGATGGGAACGCCGGGAATCAGCTTGCGCAGGTCCGGCAGGATCAGGGCCTCGGCGGCGCGGTCGGCCGCGGTGACGGGCGACCGGTCTTCCTTGCGCTCGACCGCGATATTCGTGTCGTAGTGGCGCATGATCTCGGCGCCCGCTTCGAGGGCGAGGCGGCGCAATTCGGGCAGGAGGGCGAGGCGTTGTGCATGGCTGAGGGCGGTCATAACGGCGTCCGGCGTCCGACGCTTGCGGCGAGGAGCATGATTCACTCGATCGATTGGCGGGAAGGGCGGTAGCAGATCATATCAGCCGATCGCCGCGATCCAAGCCCGATCATGGCCCGATAGGAACGGGATAGTGGATTGACAGCGCCCAACGGGAGGCCTATCGGACTTCCGAAAGCTGGAGGTTTGCCATGCGTGATCTGTCCCTGTCCAAAGTTCGTTTCATCATCGCCAAGGCGCGCGAATTCGCCGCCAAGGTCGAGGTCGTCAATCCGCGGGGAACGCCCTACGAGGACGACGACGATCAGTCGGTTCTCGAAGATTTCGCCGACGACGCGACCTTCGAGGAGCTGCATGAGGCGATCGAAGGCCTGAACGACGAAGAACAGCTCGAACTCGTCGCCCTGATGTGGGTCGGGCGCGGCGACTACGAGGCCGAGGAATGGGAGGACGCGGTGGACGAGGCGAATGCGGACCGCAGCTCGTCCACGGCCGACTACCTGATCGGCACGCCGCTGCTGGCCGACTATCTCGAGGCCGGGCTCGACAGCCTGGGCGAGGCGGTCGAGGAGGACTGAGCGGCCGGCTGCCGGGCCGCGGGAGGCGAGTTCGGTGCCAGGGTGCCGGCGCTTTCCCCGCCCTCTCCCGCGCCGGGCCCTTCTAGCTCTCGACAGGTGCGGGGTCGGGCGGCGATAACGCCCGTATGTGTGGACGCTATTCCCTCACCACGCCGCCCGAGGCGCTGCGCGGCTTGCTCGACTTCGACGGGCCGACCCCGAACCTGGCGGCCCGCTACAACATTGCCCCCCGCCAGGCCGTCCCCGTCGTGCGGTGCGAAGGCACGGGGGAGCGGCACCTCGTCATGCTGCGCTGGGGCTTGGTTCCCTATTGGGCCAAGGACGAGGGCATCGGCGATCGTCTGATCAACGCGCGCAGCGAAACCGCGGCTGAAAAACCGAGCTTTCGCAGGGCCATGGAGACCCGCCGCTGTTTGATCCCGGTCGACGGCTTCTACGAATGGAAGGCCGCGGGCAAGTTGAAACAGCCCTATCGGATCGAGTTGGACGGTCGCCGCCCCTTTGCCTTCGCCGGATTGTGGGAGCGGTGGGAGAAGGGCGCGGGAGGATCGCTCGAGACCTGCGCCATCCTGACCACGGAGGCCAACGACCGGTTGCGCGCGATCCACCACCGCATGCCGGTGATTCTGGACCCTGCCGCGTACGGCGCCTGGCTCGACGTGGAGGCCCGGGATCCGCGGGCCGTCGCCCCGTTGCTGCGGCGCCGGGAGGTCGACGGTCTCGTGACCTATCCGGTCTCGACCCGGGTCAACAGCCCGCGCCACGACGATCCGTCTTGCTTGGAACGGACCGATGAGATCGCGCCGAAGCTGCTCTGAATGCCGGCTGTAAGGGCTTGATTCGATATCGTCTGTTGTGCCGAAAAGCGGATCGGTATAGGGCATTTGCAAAATGCAGCCCTTTCCGTTAGTTTGCAAATTGCGAATCCACAAGAACAACAATGCCGTCGCGCTGTCGGGAATTGAAACGTTCGGGGTGGGGCCGAATGGATAGTTCTCCGCAGCCATACGTGCTGCTCGTCGAAGACACGCCTTCGATCGCTCGAGTGTACCTTGAGTACCTCAAGAAAGAGCCGGTCGAGGTCGAGCATGTCGAGCTCGGCAAGGACGCGTTCAAGGCGATCGAGAAGCGGACGCCGAACGCGATCCTGCTCGATCTCGTGCTGCCCGATATCGACGGCATGGAAATCCTGAAAGACGTCGTGGCCAAGGGCCTGCCGACTGAGGTCGTGGTGATCACGGCCCACGGCTCGGTCAATGTCGCCGTCGATTCGATGCGCGGCGGCGCCTTCGACTTCCTGGTCAAACCCTTCAACGCCGACCGGCTGCTCGTCACCCTGCGCAATGCGTTGGAACATCAGCGCCTGACGCGGATGCTCGAAACCTACAAGGAGGATTTCGGGCGGGACGAGTATCTCGGTTTCATCGGCGCCTCCCTGCCCATGCAGGGCGTCTATCGGATGATCCAGTCGGCCGCGCCGAGCAAGGCCACGGTCTTCATCACCGGGGAAAGCGGCACGGGCAAGGAAGTCTGCGCCGAGGCCATCCACAAGCAGAGCCCGCGACGGGACAAGCCCTTCATGGCGCTGAACTGCGCCGCCATCCCCAAGGATCTGATGGAGAGCGAGATCTTCGGCCATGTGAAGGGCGCCTTCACCGGCGCGGTGGCGGATCGCAAGGGCGCGGCGGCCGAGTCCAATGGCGGCACCCTGTTCCTGGACGAGATCTGCGAGATGGGCATGGGGCTGCAGTCCAAACTGCTGCGCTTCATTCAGACCGGCACCTTCCAGCAGGTCGGCAGCACGGCCACGGAGAAGGTCGATGTCCGCTTCATCTGCGCGAGCAACAAGGATCCGCTGCAGGAGGTCGAGGAGGGTCGCTTCCGCGAAGATCTCTACTACCGCTTGCACGTCATCCCGGTCCCGCTGCCGCCGCTGCGCGAGCGCGACGACGATGTCCTGCTGATCGCGCGAAAGTTCCTGCACGACTTCGCGCGCGAGGAAAGCAAGCAATTCAACGCCTTTTCCCCTGCGACGGAAGCGGTGCTTGAGCGTTACGACTGGCCGGGCAACGTGCGTCAGCTCCAGAACGTGGTGCGCAACATCGTCGTGCTGCACGACGGCGAGACGGTAGAGACGGAGATGCTGCCGCCGCCGCTCGATTCGATCGAGGCCGACAAGGCGCGCGCGCGAACCACCGAAATGGCCGCGGCCGCCGAGAACGGAGAGGCCGGCATCGACGCGGGCGACGGCACGCCCGAAGGCATTCGCCCGCTCCTGGAAGTCGAGCGCCAGACCATTGAGCGCGCCATCGAAGTGTGTAAGGGAAATATTCCCAAGGCGGCTGCGCATCTCGGCATCAGCGCCTCGACCATTTATCGCAAGCGCATGGCCTGGCAGGGCGAGGCGACCAGCTAGGTTAGGCCGCTGCCCTGCGGCGGCGGTCGGCGACGGAGACGACCACCATGCCCGGCCCCCAGCGACGCAGAGATCGAGTAAGGACGGAGGACAGGCTGGTGCGCGCCGTCGGCCGCGTCCTCGCGCGCGACGGAGTCGATGGCCTGGGCGTGAATGCCCTGGCGCGCGAGGCGGGCGTCGACAAGGTCTTGATCTACCGCTATTTCGGCGACCTGGACGGGTTGCTCGAGGTCTTCGCCGAACGAGGCGACGTCTGGTGGCGTGTCGAAGAGTTGATCGGAGACGATCTGCCTCCGCCCGAAAGCGACACGCCGGAAGCCTGGCTGGCCCTGGTGGTTCGCCGGCATGTCGAGGCGCTCCAGCGGCGGCCGATGGCGGTCGAACTCCTGGCGTGGGAGGGTGCCCGCCCGAACACCTTGACCCGGGCCCTGGACGGGGTGCGCGAGCGGCGCGCCTTCGATCTCATGGCTGCTCTTGCCCGGCGCACCACAATCCCGCCCCAGGCCGATATCGGGGCGGTGATGGTCCTGCTGGCGGCGGCGACCAGCTATCTCGTCGTGCGCGCCCGAAACGAGCCCGCCTTCCTCGGCTTCGACCTCCGCTCGACGCGAGGCGGCGAACGCCTCTACGCCGCGGTCGCTGCGATGATCCGCGGCGCGCTCTATCCCTGACGAACGGCGTCGACGGGTCTCAGCGTTCCGCCGCGATGGTGTTGACGAGGGTGCCGACCCCGGTGATTTCGACCTCGACCGAGTCGCCCGCCTTCATCCATAGCGGCGGAGTGCGCCGCGCGCCGACGCCGCCCGGGGTGCCCGTCACGATCAGGTCGCCCGGACGGAGGGTGGTGAAGGTCGAGATGTATTCGATCAACCGCGGGATCGGGAAGATCAGCATGTCGGTCGGCGAATGCTGGACCTGCTCGCCGTTCAGACGCGTCGTCAGGGTCAGCTTCGACGGATCCGGCACCTCGTCCGCCGTTACCATCCAGGGCCCGCAGCCGCCTGTCGCGGGGAAGTTCTTGCCCGGGACGAACTGGGTTGTGTGGAACTGCCAGTCGCGCACGGAGCCGTCGTTGAAGCAGGTATAACCGGCGATATGGTCCATTGCCTTGGCTCGCGAGACATGGCGCGCCTCTTTGCCGATCACCAGGGCAAGCTCGCCTTCGAAGTCGAGCTGTTCGGACGCCTTGGGCAGGACCATCGCCTGGCCGTGGCCGATTTGGGTGTCGGCGAAGCGGGTGAACAGCGTGGGGTTCGCGGTTTCCTCCGTGCGCCCGGTTTCCTGGCGGTGGTCGTGATAGTTCAGGCCGATACAGATGATCTTGTCCGGATTGGGGATCGGCGGCAGCAAGGTGACCG
>JABIRQ010000025.1 GCA_018699755.1 Rhodospirillaceae bacterium
GGGCGAGGCGCGGGCCGAGAAGCCGCCTCCTCGATCTCCCCTCCGTTCAATGGCCGTGGCCGGCGGCATGGAACGCCCCGGCCTTGGGCAGGACCAGGGCGTCGAGGGCGACCGCGCCCTTGGGTCCGGCGACCAGCGGGTTCACGTCGACCTCGCCCAGCCCCTCACCCAGATCGGCCGCCATAACCGAGAAGCGGGCCAGGGCGTCGCAG
This sequence comes from Rhodospirillaceae bacterium, assembly GCA_018699755.1. GTDB lineage: Bacteria > Pseudomonadota > Alphaproteobacteria > CADEGL01 > CADEGL01 > JABIRQ01. The sequence goes on from JABIRQ010000025.1 coordinate 213, forward strand.
AGCCTGGCGATATCGGCCGGCGGCGCGCCGCGCCTGCCGTCGAGCAGGGGCCGCAAGGCCAGGCCGTCGAGCAGGCGCCGCGCGGTCCTGCGGCCGAAGGGCGGAATCGCGAAGGCGCGGTCCTTCATCATCTCGATCATGATGCCGCCCGCGCCGATCATCACCAGGGGGCCGAACTGGGGGTCCGTGACCATGCCCAGCCCGATCTCCACCCCCTTCCCCGCCATCGGCGCGATCAGGACGCGGGGGCCGAGGCGTTTGGCCAGGTCGCGATAGGCGGTCTGCACCGCGCGCCTTCCGGAAAGATCGAGCTTCACCCCGCCGACATCGGATTTGTGCAGGATGCCCGGCGTGGCGGTCTTAAGGACGACGGGTTCGGCGAACGCTTCCGCCACCGCCGCGGCCGCCGCCGCGCTCTCGACGATGCGGCTGTCCGCCACGGGCACGCCGTAGGCGGCGAGCAGAGCCAGGCTCTCCGCCTCGTCCAGCGGCCCGCCCATGCTCAACCGGGCGCCCCAGCGGTCGCGGACCGCGCGGGCCGGGCGGCGCGGCATGTCGTCCTCCGCCCCCCGCGCGCGGAAATCGCGGTAGTCGAAGGCATGGCGCACGGCGCGCAGCATCTGGCGCGTGCCGTCGAGCACGGGCACCCCGGCCCGGGTCGCGCGCAGGGCCAGCTCGCGATGGGCCGTGGCGCTGAAATTGGTCGCCAGGGCGACCGGCTTGTCGGTGCGGCCCAGCAGCTCGATCGCCTGATCCACGAAGACCTCGCTCAACATGTCGCCGTCGCGCAAGTCGCGCAGATTCACCGCGATGGCAACCGCCGGATCCTCCGCCAGGGCGGCCAAGCCTTCCTTGTAGGTCTCTTTCCAGCCGGCCAAGGAACCCCAGGCGTCGAGCGGGTTCTCGGCCTCCAAGCCATGGGCCAGATGCGGGCGCAGGCGGGCCTTGGTCGCCTCGCCGATGGCGGCGAAGGGCACGCCGAAATCCTCGGCCAGGTCGACCAGCATGCCGCGCTCGCCACCCGAATCGCCGATCACGGCCAAGCCGCCGGGGCCGACCCGGCGGGGGCCGCACAGCAGGGTCAGGGTCGAGGCGAATTCGTAGAGATCGGTCACCCGGATCACGCCGTAGCGCTCGAACAGCGCCTGATAGGCCGCGTCGTTGCCCGCCAGGGCGCCGGAATGGGTCGCCGCCATGCGCGCGCTCGTCTGGTTGCGCCCGACCTTCAGGGCGACGACCGGGATGTCGCGCTCGGCCGCCTGTTCCAACGCGGCGGCGAAAGCCGCGGGATCGCGCACGGTTTCCAGGAACAGGGCGACGGCCTTGGTCGCCGGATGCTCGACCGCGTAATCCACGTAATCGGCCATGGTGGTGGCGAATTCCTGGCCGCTCGAGACCACCAGGCTGTAGCCCAGGCGCGGATCGGCGTCGGGCACGCTGCCGAAGGTCGTGCCCGAATGGCTGATGAAGGCGATGCCGCCCTCGGTGCTCGGCTTGCTCGACGGCCAGCCGCAGATCGCCGCCTTCTCCGCCGGATGAAAGAAGCCCATGCAGTTGCCGCCGCAGATCGGCATGGCGGCGGCCTTGGCGATCGCCGCCAGCCTGTCCTTGAGCCTGGACCCCGCATCGTCCTCGGGCAGATAGCAGGAATCGAAGATCACGGCCGAGCGGACGCCCGTCGCCACCGCCTCTTGCAAGGTCTGTTCGATGCGCGCGCTGCCGACCCCCAGCGCGGCCGTATCGATCGCCTCCGGCAGATCGGAAAGCGAGGGGAAACAGGGATAGCCCTCGATCTCCTGGTATTTGGGATTGACCATATAGGCGCGGCCGCGAAAGCCGCTGTCCTTCAAGGACCGGATCATTCCCGCGCCGAAGCTGCCCTCGGTCGGCGAGGCCCCGACCAGCGCGATCGATTCCGGCGCCAGCAGGGGTGAAAGAGGGTGACGATCGCTCATCTGCGCTCCCCATCGCGGATGCCCGCGCGTCGAGCGCGCGGTTGCGGGAGTTAGACCCAATTGGAGCGCATTGCAATCGGGAATGGGGCCATGCGGACGAAAATGCGCCGCACCCGTTTGATCCGCTGGCTTTCCGGAGCAAGATGCCCGCCGCACCGCAATCGAGGGAGAGAAATCGGATGAGCGCGCGCAAGGACGTGAAGATCGAGGATCTGCGCAAGGACGTCGCCTATGCCTGGGATGTCTGGTCCAAGCAGATGGGCGGCTTGCAAATGATCGTGATGCGCGAGAAGGGCGTGCAGGCCCTGGCCGATTTCAAGCTGACCGTCCTGGGCGGCCATCAGGAGACCCACTACCTCGCCGGCCTCGAAAAGCTGGGCATCGACGGCGACACCCCCGCCGTGGCCGCCGCCAAGTACCACTACCTCTCCAACAAGATCGGCGGCCTCGCCCTCGAATATATCGAGGAATCGCCCAAGAAAGCCTGGATCCGCTACACCCCGCCCAACGTCTTCTATGCCGGCATGGGCGCGATGGCGATTCCGGCCCAGGTCCAGCGCGCTGTCTTCGCCGCCTGGCACGCCAACAACGCCAAATACATGAACTGCCCGAACCTGGGCTATGTCGTCACCAAATGCTTCCAGGACGGCCATCCCTACGACGAGGGCTATTTCATCGAATACGACCAGCCGGTCAGCGCCGCCAACGCCGTGCGTTTCGAGCATGCCGAGACGACGCCCGAATTCGATCCCGACAAGGCCCCCAAGCTCGATCCCGAAATCTGGCCCGAGGCGCGCCTGCTGCGGGCCAAGCGGAAATACGCCGGCGCCTATGTCCGCGCCGGCTCGGAGGCCCTGATCAACGTTTTCGGCGCCAAGCCTGGCTCCTACATGATCGACCAGACCATGCGCGTCGTCGCCATGCAGTACGCCCAGCTGATGGGCCAATGGACGGACCACGAGGGCGGCGACGTCCACGCCATCGCATCCCTGCTCCACCGCACCCTGGAAGCGCGCGAGGACGAGGCGAGCCTGGAGCGGATCGGCAACAACCGCGCCGCCATCACCATGAAGACCTACAAGCCCTTCGACCCCGACGCCAACGAGACGATCCGCCGCGCCTTCTTCGCCTTCCCGGAAAGCGTCGCCCGAGCCCTCAACGGCCGCGTCCGCATCACCCGCGCCATGGAAGGCAAGGAGACCGAGGTCTGGACCCTGGAGGACACGGGGAGTTGGCTGTACTAGCCGAGACCTCGCGTCGCTCCCCCTCACCCAGCTTCGGCTAGGCTCGGCTCCGCCTCGCGAAGCCTGCGCAACCCTCTCCCCCCGATCCCGGGAGGGAGAGGGGTTGAAAAGACGACCTTCCACAAACCTTCGACCAAATCGCTTCAACTTCCCCACTCCCCCACCAGGGGGAGTGGGTTGTGCAGCCTTGGCGCATCGCGCCTAGGCGAAGCTGGGTGAGGGGGCTTGGGCCGAGAGGCCTTTGCCCTAGCCCGCCACCCGCAGTTCCGCCCGCCTGGCCTCCGTCGCCGCCGCATCGACCACGCCGCCCTCGACCACCACGCCATAGGTATCGCGCGCGGCCTCGGGACTGATCTTCTCGTCGAGCAGGTCGTCGAGCACGCGCGCCGGCTCCCGGTCCAGCGGGTTGCCGTAGCCGCCGCCGCCCGGCTGGGCCATCCAGATCAGGTCGCCGGCATAGATCGAGAGATTGGTGATCTTGGACGGCAGATCGTCGGTCTTGCCCGTGGCCCGCATCAGGCGCTGCTTCGACGGCGCGCCGGGCTTGCCGCCCAGCACCCCCTTGGGCGGGAATTTCGAGGTCTCCGAGCGGTTGGTGTAATAGCCCTCGCCGTTCAGGTAGCGGGTGTGGCGATAGAAGCCCATGCCGCCCCGGTTGCTGCCCGGCCCGCCGCTGTCGGTGATCAGGTTGTAGCTCTCGACCCGCAACGGGTATTCCAGCTCCACCGCCTCGATCGGCGTGTCGTAGGAATTCGCCATCAGGCCGAAGGAGGCGTCGAGCCCGTCGCCCCGCATGGTGCCGCCCCAGCCGCCACCGAAAATCTCGAAACAGACGAAGCGCCGCTCGGAATTCGGATAGGTGCCGTTGGCCGCGAAGGAGCAGACGCAGGCCAGGCTGCTGCCCACCTGGTCGTCGCCCCGCGCCTGGTTGAGAGCCAGGACGATAGTGTCGGCGATCCGCTCCAGGGTGGTGAAACGGCCACTGATCGGCGCGGGCTTGCGCGGCTTCACCACCGTGCCCTCGGGGCGGACGATCTCGATCGGCCGGAAGCAGCCCTCGTTCTGCCGGATGATCGGATTGGTCATGTAGCGGACGCCCGCATAGACCGCCGAGTAAACCGAGCTGTCGGAGCAGTTGAACGGCCCCTTCACCTGCGGGTCCGTGCCTTCGAAATCCACCACCACGTCGCCGTCCTTCAGGGTGACGGTGACGAAGATGCGCACCGGCCGGTCGTCGATGCCGTCGGAATCCAGGAAGCCCTCGGCCGAATAACTGCCGTTGGGCAGCTTGGCCAGGTCCTCGCGCATCAGGGCTTCGGAATAGTCGAGCACCCCGGCGACGATCTCGGCCAGTTCCTCGCGGCCGTAGCGTTCGACCAGTTCGAGATAGCGCCGCTCGCCGATCGTCACCGCGCTGATCTCGGCCCGGATATCGCCCAGGGTCTTCTCCGGCACCCGGATATTGGCCTCGATCATGCGCAGGATCTCGGGCACCACCACGCCCTTCCGGTAAAGCTTCATGGGCGGGATCATCAGCCCCTCCTCGAACACGTCGCGCGCGTCGGAGGAGATCGAGCCGGGCGACCGGCCGCCCACGTCGATATGGTGGCCCAGGGCGGCGGAGATCGCGACCAGATGGCCGTCATGGAAGACCGGCTTGAAGATCATGATGTCCGGGTGATGGGTGCCGCCCTCGTAGGGGTGGTTGAGGATGACGATATCCTCGGGGTCGAGCGGGATATCCTCCGCCACCATGCGCGCCGCCTTGGCCAGGCTGCCCTGATGCGAGGGCACGTGATCGGCCTGGCCGATCATCTGGCCCTGGGGGTCGAACAGGGCGGTCGAGGAATCCATGCTCTCGCGCAGGATCGTCGAATAGGCCGTGCGCCGCAGGGTCGAGTTCATCTCGCGCACCGCCGAGACGAGGTAGTTGCCCACCACCTCGATCGAGACCGGATCCACCTTGGTCATGTCGCGTTCCTCTCGCTGCTGCGTCCCGGCACCTTGATCGCCATGTTGCCGAAGCCGTCCACCGTCAGGTCGTGGCCGGGGAAGAGGACGACCGTGGCGCCCGCCTCCTCGACCAGGGCCGGGCCGGCGATCTTCGCGCCCGGCGCCAGGGTCGAGCGTTCGTAGGTCGGGGTCTCGGCCCAGCCGATCTTCGGGAAATAGGCTTGGCGCGCGCCCTTCGGCTCGGCGTTCCCCGTTGCCTCGCCTCGAAGCGGCTTCAGGTCCGGCTTCTTCATCACGCCGACCCCGGTCACCCGGTAGTTCACGAACTCCACCGGGTCGCCCTCGGCCGCCTGGCCGTACATGCTGCGATGCATGGCGTGGAAGGCGTCGGCCATCGCGCCGACCAGTTTGTCGGCCGGAGCGTCCGGCAGCGGCACGTTGATCTCGTAGGCTTGGCCGCGATAGCGCATGTCGCAGGTCCGCTCGAAGCGGATCGCGCCCGCATCCATGCCCTCGCCGCTCAATTCGGCGCGGAGGTTCTTCTCCAGCCCCGCATAGATCTCGTCGAAGGCTTCGGCCGAGGCCGTATCGGTGTCCATCAGCCGGGTCACGACATCCGTGTATTTGATATCGGTCAGCAGCATGCCGAGAGCCGACAACACGCCCGGCTGGATCGGCACGAAGATATCGGTGATGCGCAGATCCTCGGCTATCAGCCCGGCATAGAGCGAGCCGGCGCCGCCGAAGGGCAGCAGGGCGAAGTCGCGCGGGTCCCAGCCCCTCTCGACCGAAACGGCGCGGATGCCCGTCACCATATTGGCGACCTGCACCCGCACGATCGCCAGGGCGGCCTCGGCCGCGTCCATCCCCAGGGGCTCGCCGACATGGCTTTCGACCGCGCGCTTGGCCCCCGCGACGTCCAGACTCATCTCGCCGCCGACGAAATAATCCGGATCGATATAGCCCAGGGTGACGGCGGCGTCGGTGCTGGTCGGCTCCGTCCCGCCATTGCCGTAGCAGACCGGGCCGGGCACGGCGCCGGCGCTTTCCGGCCCGACCTTCAGCGCGCCGCGGATGACCCGCGCCAGGCTGCCGCCGCCCGCGCCGATAGTGTGCACGTTGACCTGGGGCACCTGCACCGGATAGGCCCCGACCTGGCCCTCGGTCGAGAGAGTGACCTCGCCGCCCCGCGCCAGGCAGATGTCCAGGCTGGTGCCGCCCATATCCATGGCGATGATGTCGTCGAAGCCGGCGGCTCTGGCCACGCCGACGGCGCCCACGACCCCGCCGGCCGGGCCCGAGAGCAGGGTGCGCACCGGATGGCTGCGCGTGGTGGCGACATTCATCAGCCCGCCGTTCGACTGGATGATGCGCAACTGGCTGGCGCAACCGATCTCGCCCAGCAGGGTTTCCAGCCGGTTCGCCAACTGGTCTATCCTGGGCATGACATAGCCGTTCATGACCGTGGTCGTCGCCCGCTCGAACTCGCGGAACTCGGGCGAGACATCGGAGGAAATCGAGACGAGGGCGTCCGACTTGGCCGCCAGGATGGCGTCGCGCAGCTTGCGTTCATGGGTCGGGTTCAGGAAGGAAAACAGCCCGCAGATCGCCACCGCCTCGAAATCGCCATCCACGATCAGGCGGGCAACGCGGTCGGCCTCCTCGTCGGTCAGCGGCGTGACGACTTCGCCCTGGGAGCCGATCCGCTCGTCCGCCTCGAAGCGCCAACGCCGGGGCACCAGCGGCGGCGGCTTCTGGATATAGAGGTCGAAGAGGTGGCTGCGCCACAGGCGCTGGATCTCGATCACGTCGCGCGTGCCCTTCGTGGCGACCAGCGCGGTCTTGGCGCCCTTCAGTTCGAGCACCGAATTGGTCGCCACCGTGGTGCCGAAGATGAAGCGGCCGATGTCCGACGGGTCCACGCCGTGCCGGTCGCGCAGCCGTTCAACCCCGGCCAGCACGGCGCGCGCCGGATCCTCCGGCACGGAGGGCACCTTGAAGGTCGTGATCTCGCCCGACTCGGCGTTCAGCGCCACGAAGTCGGTGAAGGTGCCGCCGGTATCGACGCCCAGGTAATACATCGTCTCTCCCTCTCCTCTGTCCGGCCTATGCGACCGGAATTCCGATCTCGCCCGCGATGCCGAAATAGCGCGCGCGCACGGCCAGATGATGCTCGCGCGTCAACTCCGCCGCCCGCGCCGCGTCGCGCGCCGCGATGGCGTCGACGATGCCGCGATGCTGCGCGGACAAGGTGCGTTGCCAGTCGGGCGTCAGCGCGCGGGCGCGCAGTTCCGCCCATTCGTCGTTCGACCGCCTGCCGTCGACATGGGCCATGAAGGTCTGCAACAGGCCGTTGCCCGCGGCCTCGGCGATGGTGCGGAACAGGGTGCCCATCCAGCGGTCCCAGTTCGGCCAGCCCTCTTCCGATACGCTTTTCTCGATGCAGTGGCGCATGCGGGCGATCTGCTCGGGCGTCGCGCGCATGGCGGCCAGGCCGGCGATTGCCGGATCGATCACGGCGCGCGCCTCCAGCACTTCGGCGGGGCTCGCCTCGCCACCGGGAAAGCCGGACGCTGCCGATGCATCCGGCGGGCCGTCGACGAAGGTGCCCTGGCCGACATGGCGCGTGATGCGGCCCTCGGCCTCCAACACCGCCAGGGATTTGCGCAGGGTGCCGCGCCCGACCCCGAGCCGGCGGGCCAATTCGCGTTCCGGCGGCAGTTTGCCGCGCGGCGCGAAGCCCCCTTCGCGAAGGAGGGAACGCAGTTCGTTCAGGGCCTGTCGGGTCGTCACTCTAGAACCAATTCTCTATATTGGTTTTAACATCTGTCTTCATCCAACTCGATTATTCGCAAACAATAGCGCCTGTAAAGGAAGAATAAGGGACCAATTGTCGATATTGGTCCCTTCCCGCCCAGATTCATAAGCACCCCCAATGCCGGAAGGAGATTCGATGCTTTGGCGGCGCGGCCAGGGCCTCCTAGGATGCCGCTCGACGCCCGCGCCGCTTGGCTGGCGTGCCACTCCGCCGGCAATCGCCGAATTCCCGAGGAGGTAAACGACCATGGCCCGCCTTCTTCTCGCCTCTCTCGGTGTGCTCAACGGCATGCTGCTCGAAGCCGCCGCGCGGTCGGAGGCGTTCGACGAGATCGTCGTCGCGGGCCGCTCGCCGGACTACGCCGCGCGCAAGATCGCCAACGCCCGGATCGGCGCCGGGGTCGAGGGGCGCTTTCCGACCCTCCGCTTCGCCCCCTTCGACCTGAACGAGAAGGGCGCGGGTCACGCCCTGGCCGAGATCGCGCCGGACCTCACCGTCGCGGCGCCCAGCCTGCTGCCCTGGTGGGCGGTCGACCGACTTTCGGGCAGGGCGGGGGAGATCGCTCACGCCACGCCCTTCGCCGCATTCATGGCCTGCCACCTGGCTCCGCTGCTCGCCTTTCGCGAGCGCTGGGTCGAATCGGGCCTGGAAGCGCCCTGGTTCAACCTGTCCTATCCCGATGTGGTGAACGCGGTGCTGGCGCGCACGGGCCCCGCTCCGCTCTGCGGCATGGGCAACGTGATCGAGGCGATCCCCAAGATCCGCTTCGTCCTGGCCGAGCGCGAGGCCGTGCGGCCCGAGACCATCGATGTGCGCCTGGTTGCCCAGCACGCCCTGGAATATCATTTCTACGCCGAGCCTCGCCCGGAGGGTGCGCCCGCGCCCGACTACCCGCCCTATCTGATCGACGCCCGCATCGGCGGCCGGGCAATCGCCCCACCCGACCCCACCGCCCTGTTTGCTCCCTACCCCATTCCCTACGACCTGGATTTCAACGCCCTGACCGTCAGCGCGGCCATGGTCGTCCTCGCCGCCGCCCTGGGCGAAACCCCGACCGCGACCCATGTGCCGGGCCCGGGCGGGCGCATCGGCGGCTATCCGGTCCGGCTTTCGCGGGCCGGCCTCGACCTCGACCTCGCCGAGGGCTGGACCGAAGCCCAGGCCATCGCCTCCAACGAATCCTCCCTCCCCTACGACGGCATCGCCGCGGTCGAGGGCGACGGCACCGTCGTCTTCACCGACGAAACGGCGCGCGGCCTGCGCGCCCTGCTCGGCCGGCCATGGGATAGACTGCGCCCGGACGAGGCCTGGGCCATGGCGCAAGCCCTGCGCGACGCGGTCGGCGCCTGAACCGAAATAGGGGCCGCTTCGTGGTCGATCTCGATCTCTGCTACACGCCGGCGACGGAACTGGCCGAAGCGA
>JABIRQ010000297.1 GCA_018699755.1 Rhodospirillaceae bacterium
CTTCATCGGTCTCGGCCATATGGGCGAGCCTTCGGCTTTCAACCTGCTCAACAAGGGTGTCGAACTGATCGTCCACGACCGGCGGCGGGAGGCTGGAGCCAAGCTGGTTGCGGGCGGGGCGACATGGGCCGATTCGATTGCCGAGGTTGCGGCCGAGGCCGAGACGGTGGTGACCTGCGTGCCCGGCCCGCCCGAGGTCCAGGCGGTGGTTGCGGGCGAAGGCGGGCTGATGGCCAGCCTGGGCGAGGGCCAGGCCTGGATCGACATGAGCACGACCGACCTGCACCAGATGGCGCGCTTCGCCGCCGCCTTCGCCGAAAAGGGCGTCGAGGTGCTGGAGACCACGGCGACCGGCGGCGTCCAGGCCGCTTGGCAGGGCCACGTCATCTTGTTCGTCGGCGGCGACCCGGCCGTGTTCGAACGCCGCCGCGATGTGATCGACGGCATCGCCGACCAGGTCTTCTATTGCGGGCCGATGGGCTCGGCGACCGTGACCAAGCTCATCACCAACACTCTTTGTTTCGTCCATCAGACCGCGTTGGGCGAGGTGCTGATGCTCGGCAAGAAAGCCGGCTTGGATATTTCGGCCCTGCTCGAAGCGGTCCAGGCGAGCTATGGCGGCAGCTTCGTCGCCGAGGTCGACGGCCCGCAGATCCTGGACGGCAGCTACGATCCCACCTTCGAGGTCGGCCTGGTCGCCAAGGACGCCCGCCTGGCAATGGGCCTGGCCCGCGAATTCGGCGCGCCCATGCGCGTCGCCGGGGTGGTGAGCCAGATCGTCGAGGAAGCCCTGGCGCGCTACGGCCCGAAGGCCGGCGCGCTGGTCGCGACCAAGGCCTTGGAAGAGGATATCGGCGTCAGCCTGCGCGCGCCGTGGTCGAAGTAAGTCTAAGAAATAGGCTGGACAGATTATCAAGCGCCAAATATATCTTCTTTAAGTTGTCGGTAGATTTGAGATGCAGGCGATACATGTTTGGATAGCGTATCTCTCATGAATGTTTTCGTGGAGTTTCCACATTGCGTTAAATTTAGAATACGTTTTGTCTCCACGTAAATTTGCCCGGAGGCCGACTTAATATCATCGGGACTATTACCTCTTTGTTCAGAAGCATGAATAGCATCGAAGCGAGCCTGTAAAACGGTAGCGATACAATCACTATTTCCGGTACTAATACATAGATCTCGTAATACTTCTTCGTCAAACAAGTAACTTTCAAGGTGCCTGCGGCTAAGTACCCTGACCCCACTGCGCTTCAGTTCTTCAATTTCGTCCTGTGACCGATCATCACGATCAATAAGGCGTGTAATACGAACACCTTCGATGATTGATTGGATTGAAGAAAGCAATCCTATACGATCACTTTGAACGTCAGATGCATTGCCAGCAGATAAGAACTGGCAATCTGGAAATTCATTCGAAAATATTATGTCGAAACAACGCGCATCGATTGCGCTATTGTTTGAAGCGCTAGGATGATGCGGGACTCCCTCGCAAATCACCACTTGGCTAGGGGAAACTAGGGTCGATAAATCGTCCAATGCGACCTCGAGAGCAGATCGCCAAAATGATTTGTTTGGAGTAACGGGTGATATATTCTGTTGCTCATCAAAGTCCTTGCCGCCAAAGTCCAAAAAGCACACCGATTCAGAATTTATTCGATAAATCTCAAGAGCTTGCCTCAACATACCAATTGAATGAGTGGCGAGCCATAACTGACAGTTGTCCGGGACTAAAGATATCAGCGCATTAAGCAAGGCGCCTTGAACTTTAGTTCCAACATGTGTTTCTGGCTCATCTATAACAAATACAGTATTATTAAATTCTCTCTTTTTAATGACTATATCAAGTATTAAATCAAATATTGCTTTCTCTCCTCCGGAAAGATTCATATAATCAAATATTCCGCTCTGGTTTTTTCTAAATCTAAATGTCCCGTTGTCTAGCGGATTCCCTAATCCGAGGAGGTCTAGGTTTGGAAAAATATTTTCCATAGCACTCCTAATTTCGGCGACACTAGCGAATGCAAACCCACGGGCCCGAGGGGCGAATTCGCACGACACGCGACAAAATGCATTGCATGCATGAAAGGGCGGACATATTGTCCAGAGGTACGAGTTGCGCACACGCAATTCTGCACAGAGGTGGTGGGAGTGACGGGGATCGAACCCGCAAGGACCGTGATGGCTTGTCGAGAGCCGGTCCACCGGGTTCCAAACCCGGCGCGTTTACCAGTTTCGCCACACTCCCACGACAAGGGGTGGGGCGGCCCAGGAGTGTAGACTACGAGCGGGCCGCCCCTTCTCCTGCCAACGCAAAACGGGGAGATGGCTTTGCAGCCTCCTCCCCGTCTCGCGCATTGAAACCGTACCCGATACGTTCGGGAGTGCAAAGCCATGAATCACAAGATTCAGCAAAAAATTCGTGCACAGCCCCAAGATAGTGGGGATAACTCGGATTCTAAGCCAGCCGAGAAGCCCCTTAGCCTTGCGCCCCTCAAATTCGAGGAGGCGATGAAAGGGTTGCTGCGGGTGAAGCCGTCGTCAGATGGCTGACGCCCCGCTTCCCGCTCTTCAAATTCAATATGATAATGAGCGGCCCGTTGATCTGCTCGATCTGACTGGTTCGCTAAGTGCGCTAGGCGAGCGGTATCAAGAATTTGCGGCGGAAAGAGGCGCTGGAGAGGGCGCGCGGCTGTATGTCCGCGAAATGCGCGTCGGGTCCATCATTGCTGAACTCCAGCCCTTGCTGGAGCAAATGTCGTTTGTCTTGGAGCACCGCGAGACGATTGCGGCATTCACGGCCAATCTGAACGATCTTTTTAGATTCTTTTTGGCGCTGCCGCCGCGACCATGGGATTCTGACGTATCCCGCCGGGACGCTGAGCAAGTCCAAAAGATATTGGAGCCAACTGCGAAGGACGGTGGAGCGCAACTATTCTTGAATATCAACGGCGACCACGCGGCGCCGGTTATCAATATCAATGCGGAGCGAGCTGGCGCGATTCAAAGCGGGGCGCGGAGATTCTTGGACGCGGTTCCGTTGCCCGCGAACGAATTTTTTGAGGGGGAAGTGCTGTACCTCAAACAAGTGAAGGATGACCCTCAAGCCAAAACCGGCGACCGAGGAGTTATCGACGCCATCTCAACGCGGCCAGTAAAAATACTATTCATGAGCGAGGAGGCTAAGCAGGCGATTCTCAAGGGTCCAGACAATCCGTTTCGCCTAGCCTTCCTTGTGGATGGGCAGGTCAAGACCGTCGAAGGTAAGCCCGCATTGTATAAGATTTATGCAGTCCGAGACGCTTTCGAGCGACCCTAAACTGGCTTCTGATACATCAGCCGCTTACCAGCCGCGCCCTTGATCGCCTCGACGGTCCGCTCGCCATCGCTGGCGCTGCGAAGGTTCCAGTGGAACTCCCGCTCCCGCAGATAGCGGGGAAGGTGCTTCTGCGAAACGTGGTGATGGGTGCCGATGATCGCGCGCTTCAAGAGCGAGTGATACGACTCCGCGAAGTTGGTGTGGAAGATCAGCGCCCGAACGTAGGTCTTGGAGTGATCGACGGTGTGGTGGCTGGCAAAGTGCTTGTCGATGCCGTGATAGCCAAGATGCTCGTCGGTCACGATATGGGCCGAGCCGCTGACCACTGGCCGAGCGATTGTCTGTAGCGTGGCCTTCTTGGTGTTGGGAACCATGAAGGTCCGCGCCTCGCCCTCGCGGTCAATGAGGGTCATGACGATGGCCTTCTGACCGGCGGTTTTCTTGTTCTTGTGGCGGTTGTTCCGAGCCTTGCCGCCCACATACGTCTCGTCGATTTCGACGATGCCGCCGTCTCCGCCCAAGAGGCCGCGCATTGGATCGCGCTTCATCGCCTCGCGAATGCGATGGCAGAGGAACCAGGCCGCTTTGTAGGAGATCCCAAGGGACCGCTCGATCTGGCTGGCGGAGACGCCTTTCTTGGCCGTGCACATCATGTAGATGGCCATGAGCCACTTGGTCATGGGGATGTTGGAGCCTTCAAAGATGGTTCCGATCTTGACCGTGAATTGCTTACGGCAAGGCCCACACTTCCACAGCCCGTGGCGAACGCGCTTCTCGGGGTTGGCCTTGATGCGGGAAAGCCTTTCACGCCCTTCACAGTGAGGGCACACAGCGCCGTCGGGCCACATGAGGCTTTCGATAAACTCGATAGCCTTGGCCTCGTCGGAGAAATATGGAGCAAGTTCGGCGAAGTTCATGGTCATTGTGTCGCCTCGATGCTATCCGCAGCCTCAGCGAGCTTTGCGGATAGCTTCTTTAGAATTTCTCGGGTCACCAGAAACATCTGCGACTCACTGTCGGTTTCGAGCCGAAGGAGCGCGAGTGATGGTGTCTGCGGATTTTGGTAAATGTCCGCCTTGCGGATCATCTCTGCTTTTTCAAATTCAAGAGTCATCGGGCGATACCCTGCTGATCTGGCCTTCCGAACAAGATCAGTCTAGCGAACCCATCGTGGGTTTGCAAAGGTTATATTCGCCCTAATTTCTCTTAATTGCTTATCACGAAATTCTCCAATAGTTGTTGTTTCTTCTTCATTTTCGTAGATATCTTGGAATCCCTGTGAACACATTCTTTGGTAATTTTTTGATACAGCCGCGTCATTATCAATTGTTCGTTGAATTCTATCTTCGTCGATAGCTGGGCCAATATGACTAATTCCTGAAATACGGAATGATGGATCATTTCTATATGCAGATCGGATGTAGATACCTTTCTTACGTTCTACGGTATCAAATGTATCATCCTGCCAGAATTTAATGTCTACCGCATTATTCCAAGAAAGGTTTCCCGCATCGTCTTGACGGACGTGGTATTCGATATCCCAAGGCCCCCCTCTCTGGCTCCATGCATGCCGGTACCAAACATACATGGCGTCAATTACTGAGGATTTACCACACCCATTGGGGCCCGCCATGATTACTAATTTTGCGGATTCGGGGATGTCCCCAATCGTTGTATCCGAAAATCTTTTAAATCGGTGGAGTTTTATATTTTGTATTCTCATCTTATTTCCTCTGGACCGTTTAAGATTCTCAACAAAAAGTAGTTAAAACGCCGAATCCGGCTCTTTTAGAAACTCCGCCTCTTCCGGCGTGGTCTCGCGCCCCAGGATGGCGTTGCGGTGGGGAAAGCGGCCGAAGCGTTCCACGATCTCGTGGTGGCGGCGGACGATGCGGGTGACCTCGGGGTCGGTCCCGCGCATGGCGGTGAACAGCTCGACCGCGCGCTCCTGGGCCGCCAGGTCCTCGGCGTGCTCGAAGGGGGTATAGAAGAAGGTCCGGCAGGTCGGCGGGACCCGCCGGTCCAGCCCGGCGGCGATGGCCGCCTCGGCATGGGCCAGGGCGAGTGGGTCCGTCGCATACATGCGCGGGCTGTCGCGGAAGATGTTGCGGGGCAGTTGGTCGAGGCAGATGACCGCGGCCAGGGCGTGCAGGGCGCGGTCGCAACAGGCGTCGTAGCCGCCGGCCGCCGCCGCCTCGTGATCGGGCAGGAAATGGTCGCGCAGCACCCGGTCGAAGGCCGGGTCTTTCTTCCACCAGATCGCCCGGTCGTCGTAACGCCCGTCCGGCCGGTTGTCGCCGAACCAGAACATGATCAAGCGGTCGAGGCGGGATCGTTTGGCATCGCTCATTTGCGGGTTCCGTCGTGGGTGAATACGGGGGCGAGGGCGGACCCCTCACCCTCCCATCGCTGGCGCGACGGGCCCCTCCCTCTCCCTATGGGAGAGGGAATGAAGCGCTGCCGCATAAACCCTCTCCCATAGGGAGAGGGTGGCGCCGCAGGCGCCGGGTGAGGGGTCGGGTTCGGCCGGGCGGCCGCTCGAACGGGCACGATCCGCCGCTACTCCGCCGCCTTGGGCAGGCGGTCGCGGATGGCGGGGTGGGGCATCTCGTACCAGGGCTGCTTGTCGATTCGCGGGGTCCATTCGCCGCTGGCCTGGAGGGCGCGGACATGGGTCGCGATCTCTTCCAGGGTGCAGAACCAGACGCCCTCGTGGCCCTTCATGTACTCGACCAGCTCGCCGATCCAATGGGCCCGGGCGAGGCGGCCGGAGACCAGGGGGTGCCAGACGCTCATCCACATGCCGCCGTAGCGGTAGGCGGCGTCGAACTCGTCCTTGTAGAGACGGTAGGCGTCGGAGGGGGCCTTGGGGCTCTGGAAATAATTGAAGTCGCGCCAGACCATGTAGTTGGGCCAGTCGTCCAAACCGTGGGCGCAGGGAATCTCGATCACCCGGCCCTTGCCGTTGTCCATCTCGTAGGGGATGTCGTCGCCCAGCAGCGAGCTTTCGTAGAGGAAGCCGTGCTCGACCAGCAGGTCGAGGGTGTGGCGCGAATTGGCATGGGTCGGGCTGCGGTATCCGACCGGCTTCTTGCCGGTGAAGCTTTCGAGGATTTCGAGCCCGCGCTTCATCGTCTCGCGCTCGGCCTCCGGGCTCTGCTTGTTGGGATCGTCGTGGAGATAGCCGTGATGGCCGATCTCCGCCCCCGATTCGACCATCATCCGCATCGTCTCGGGATAGTTCTCGGCGACCCAGCCGGGCACGAAGAAGGTGAGGGGCACGTCCGCGGCGGCGAACATGTCGATCAGGCGCGGCACGCCGATCTCCGGCCCATAGCGCATCAGGGAGACCGAGGCGACATGGTCGTCGACCTGGTCGAGCCAGTTGATATGGCAGGTCGAATCGGCATCGACGTCGAAGGTGAAGGCGACGGCGCATTTGGCGCCGTTCGGCCAAGGTATCGGGTTGCGGATCATGGCGCGGCTCCCCCCGCTGATGTGTCCGCGAATCATAAGCCGGGCCGTCGCGCCGGACAATGCGAGGGCGCCGCAATTCATCCTTCGAGACGGCCCCCTCATCCTGAGCCTGTCGAAGGGCGGGCCTCCTCAGGATGAGGCGCTTTTCATTTCATGATTTCTCACCCTGAGGAGGGGCCTCGGGCCGCGTCTCGAAGGGTGGCCCCGCGGCACCGTAATGCATGGCGGCCTTGCGGCTTCGTGAATTGCGCTTTTCGGTCCGGGGCGACAGGATGGCGCGGCTTCGGGACCGGAGCCGTCGCCAATCGCCCAAGAATTCCGCCATGCGTTTCGACAAGACCCGCCGCAACGTCGCTCTGCTGGCCGTGTGCCAGGCCTTTGGCATGGCCAACGGCTCGATCGCCATGGTCACGGCGGGGCTGGTCGGCCACTGGCTGCTGGGCGACGACAAGACGCTGGCGACCTTGCCCCTGGGCCTGCAGTTCCTGGGCACCACCCTGTTCATGGTGCCCGCTTCTCTGATCAGCGTGCGCATCGGCCGGCGCCGGGGATTCATGATCGGCTCGGCCATGGGTTTCGTCGGTGGGGCGATCTGCACCTGGGCGATCTACGAGGCCAGCTTCCTGCTTTTCTGTCTGGGCTGCTTCGTCATGGGCGGGTTGTTCAGCACGATCATGCTTTACCGCTTCGCCGCGGTGGACACGGCGGACGAGAAGTTCCGCGCCAAGGCGATCAGTCTCGTCCTCTTGGGCGGCATCGCCGCCGCCGTGCTGGGGCCGACCCTCAGCCGCGGCACGGTCGACCTGCTCGCGCCCGTCACCTTCGCCGGCTGTTATGCGGCGGTCATGGTCCTGACCGCCATCGTCACGCTGGTCCTGGCCTTCCTCGACATTCCGCCGGCCAGCGCGGAGGAGCGGCGCGACACCGGCCGCCCGCTCTTGACCATCCTGCGCCAGCCGCGCGCCGCCGTGGCGATGGCAGGGGGCGCCATCGCCTATGCCGTGATGGTCCTGGTGATGAGCGCCACGCCCCTCGCCATGATGGCCTGCAACCACGGTTTCAACATCACGACCCATGTCATCCAGTGGCACGGGTTGGGCATGTATCTGCCCAGCCTGTTCTCGGGTCACCTGATCAACCGCTTCGGTTCTCTCAACATCATGACGGCCGGCGCGGTTCTGTTCCTCGGCGCGTCGGGCGCGGCCCTCTCGGGCATCGATGTCGAATATTTCTTCGTCGCCCTGATCCTGCTGGGGGTCGGTTGGAACTTCATGTTCGTCGGCTCGACCACCCTGCTGACCTACGCCTACGAGCCGCGCGAGCGGGGCAAGGTCCAGGGCTTCAACGATTTTCTGATCTACGGCTCGGTCACGGTGTCGGTCGGCGTGTCGGGCGCGTTGCAGAATGGCTTCGGCTGGGAGGCGGTCAATTACGGCATGCTGCCGGTGATCGCCCTGGCCCTGGGCCTGGTCCTCTGGCTGCGCGTCCACATCGCGCGCGAGCCTTTGGTGGCGGAGTAGGGGCGAAACCCTACCGCACGACCTCGACCTTGCGGATCAAGCCGCTCTTGTCGAAATAGACGCGCTCCGTTCCCTTGTGGCGTTTGCCGCCCAGGGCGATGACGAAATCGAGCTCGACCCCGTCCTCCGGCACCATCCGGCGGCCCGTCACCTCCCAGGCCACGTCCGGGTTGGCCGCAAAGAAGGTCTCGTTCATGGCGCGGATGGCGGCGGGGCCGTCATGGGCGCCGACCCCACTGGAGCGATAGACCGCGTCGGGCGCGAACATCGCGGCGATCCGGTCGAGGTCATGGGCGTTCGAGGCCGCGAAATAGGCCTCGGCCAGGGCGAAGAGTTCATCGTCACGATCCGGCATTCGTTGCTCCCGCGCGCGAGCCTCTTTAGACAGAATTGCGTCAGGCGGGCGGGGCGACAACCCCCACCGGCGCCGGGTCCATCGGGACATGGCCCGGCTCGGCCGCGACCCGCGCCAGCCAGGCGCTGACGGCGGGATAGGCGGCGAGGTCGAAGCCGCCCTCCCCGGCGACATGGGTATAGGCATAGAGGGCGATATCGGCGATCGACATGGCCTCGCCGACGAACCAGGGTGTCTCTGTCAGGTGGCGCTCCATCACCGCGAGGGCGGCGCGGCCGCCTTCCTGGCGGGCCGGGATTTGGGCGCGCTGGGCTTCGGTCATCTCGATATGCTGGAGCCAGTGACGCGCCACCGCGATATTGGGCTCGTGATTGTATTGCTCGAAACACAGCCATTGCAGGGCCTGGGCCCGGCCGAGCGGGGTATCGGGCAGGAAACGGCTGCCCTCGGCCAGATAGAACAGGATGGCGTTGGATTCGGCGAGGCAGGTGCCGTCCTCCAATTCGAGCACGGGAATCCGGCCGTTGGGATTGCGCGCGAGGAATTCGGGGGTGCGGCTTTCGCCCTTGAGGATGTCGATTTCGACCCGCTCGTAGGCGCGGCCCAGATGGCCGAGCAGCAGGCGAGGCTTATAGCCGTTGCCCGAGAGACGATTGTCGTAGAGGCGCAGCATCGGCAAGGACTCCGAAAGCGAGGGAGGGCAGAGCGAAACTCCCCCAGGCGGGCGCACCGCACAAGCCGGATTTTTTCATTCCGTGAAAAAGATGTTCTTATTCGAAAACTGCCGAGAGGCGTTCGGGCGGCACGGGCATTGCGACGGGCTGGAGCGGATTAGCTGTTTACGCGGTCGCTGAGCCCGACCGTGCATTCGTATGCCTCTTCCAAAGTCCCGGTCTTTCGCATTTTCCATTGTGCCCACCCTGGCGTAACCGCGAGTGGCCGCGCCATCTTCAACCTGGTCATAGGACAGATATCCCCTGGCCCTATCCGAGAGCAGACCTTCGTCGTCATCGCCGATCGCGATCGCGCCGTAGTAGCGCGGCTCCGCTTCCTGATAGGCGGCCGAGGCGAAAGACGAGCTGTCGGTGCTTTCGGTCGATGCCGCGCCGCCGTTTCAGTCGAGGCAATCCTCGAAGGCTGAAAAAGCGCGATCGCTATCGGTCAGGGCGGCGGAAACGGACCAGGTGCCATCGCCGTACAGGGTCGCGGTGAGCGTGCCGCCCGATTTGAGAGCGGGCGCCAAATCCTCAATTCGGCCGAGATCGCCATAGATGAGCAACCAAAAATCCATAAACAGCGATTCTTCATCGATCCACAGTTCGATGTTGGCGATATCTCGCCCGTCCACCTGGAGAGTCAGGTTCGGATCGACATCGATGCCGATATCGGGCTCGTCGAACTCGATTTCCAGAATACGGTCCGGGTAGAGATAGAAACCGAGGGTCCAGCCTTCCGGGAAGTCGGCATAGAGGTAGCAGTTCGAGAAGGTGCCGTCGTCGTCGAACCAGGCGCCGCCGTCCCAGATCGATCCGACCGTAAACGTGTGTCTCTGCTCGGCGCGGGCGTCTTCGACGGCGGCGACCGAGATCCCCAAGGCAAGGGCGGCGACAAGAACACGCTGAGAAATCGAGAGCATCCCGAATGGACCGGTAGTTTCCAGAGCGAAAAACTTAATGCCTTTCGGCGGCCGCTGGCAAACTCGGCCCGAGAGTGTCGGCACCGCCTATGGCGTGCGGAAACCGGGGCGAGCGCGGCGCAGGGCGATGCACAGTTTTACTAGGCGCCCGTCCACCACCGCGAGACCGAGCAGGATGGCGGCCATGCCGAGGGCCGCGCCGGCGGTCAGCCGCTCGTCCAGCACCGCCCAGCCCATCAGCACGGCGCCGGGCGGAATCAGCAAGGCGACCAGCAGAAGATTGGTCGCCCCGGCCCGCGCCAGGACCCGGAAATAGATCAGATAAGCGGCGGCCGTGGACAGCACGGCCAGAGCGACGAGGGCGACCAGAATGCCAGGTTCGGGCAGGGCGGCGGGAGCGCCTTCGACGGCGAGGGCGAGGGGCAGCATGATCAGGCTGGAGGCACAGAGCATGCCGCAGGCGGCCACCGCGCTGGGCAAGCCCGAGAAGCGGCGGCCGAAAACCCCGGCGAAAGCGTAGGAGACGGCCGCACCGACGACGGCGAGCTGGCCGAGGGTGGAGCCGGTCAGGCCGCCCAGCGCCTCGGGCCCGATCATTGCGACGACCCCGGCGAAGCCGATGGCGATGCCGATCCCCTTGCGCGGGCTCAATCGCTCGTCGCGGGTCAGGGCATGGGCGACGAGGATGGTGAAGAAGGGTGTCGTGGCGTTGAGGATGGCGGCCAGTCCGGCCTCGATATGGCCCTGGCCCCAGGTGATCAGGCCGAAGGGCAGGGCATTGTTGAGCAGGCCCATGACGAGGAAGGCTCGCCAGGTCTGGGGATCGCGCGGCAACCGCAGGCCGGCGATGCGCAGCCAGGCGAGCAGGGTCAAGGCCGCCAGCGAGACTCGGACTGCGACCACTGTGAAGGGGCCTAGCGCGGCCAGGGCCAGCTCGACGAACAGGAAGCTGCCGCCCCAGAGGACGGAAAGTATGCCGATCAGGACCCATTCGGCCGGGCCCATGCGAAGCTGCGTCACGTTCCGTCTCCCGTGTCTCGTTCGATGGGTCCGTTATGGCGGCGAGAGGCGGCCGCCGCTATCCGGCGCTTGCGCCCGAACTCGGGTCGCGGGGTCGGAGGCGGGCCGTTAGGATGCGGATTGCTTCGTATCGGCTGGGAGGAGACAACGCGGCATGCGGCTGCAACGGCGGATCGGCCTTATCGGCCTGACCTTCATCGCGCTCAGCGGCATGCTCGGCTCGGGCTGGCTCTTCGCGCCCCATCTCGTGGCCCAACAGGCCGGGCCGGCGGCGCTCGTCTCCTGGATCATCGGCGGGGCGGTGATGCTGCTGTTGGCTCTGACTTTCGCCGAGGTGACGGCGATGCTGCCCGTCGCCGGCGGCCTCGCCCGCGTGCCCTATTTCAGTCACGGCCCCCTGGCGGGAGTCGCGATGGGCTGGACCGCCTGGGTGGGCTACGCCACGACGGCGCCGATTGAGGTGCTGGCGATGATGCGCTATCTCGATACCTATCTGCCTTTCGCCCACGAGCCCGGCGGCCAGAGCCTCACCTTGGCCGGGCAGGTCTTCGTGATCGCGTTGTTGGCGCTCATGGTGCTGATCAACGCATGGGGGGTCGCGTTCTTCACGCGGATCAACACGGGCATCACCTGGCTCAAGCTGGCCGTGCCCCTGGTCGTGGCGGGCGCCATCCTGACCGTGCAGTTCGAGGGCGCGAATCTGGCGACCCCGTCTTTCAGTCCCGGCGGCTGGGTCGGGATTCTGGGCGGCGTTTCGACCGGCGGAGTGATCTTCGCCTTCATCGGCTTCCGCCACGCCATCGACATGGCGGGGGAAACACGCAATCCCCAGCGCACGATTCCCCTGGCTCTGATCGGCTCGGTGATTCTCTGCGGGGGCATCTACGGCCTCGCGCAACTGGCCTATCTGGGCGGGGTGCCCGCCGACAAGCTGTCGCAGGGCTGGGCCGCCATTTCCTTCAAGCACGATTACGGTCCCTTCGCCGCGATCGGCATCGGGCTCGGCATGACCTGGCTGATCGCGGTCATCTTCGCGGGCGCGGTCGTCGCTCCGTTCGGCGGCGGCCTGGTCTCGACCGCCTCGAACGCGCGCTTGGCCTTGGCCCTGGGCGAGGGCGGCCTGTTCCCCCGGGCCATCGCCGCCTTGTCGCCTCGGGGCGTACCGCTCAACGGCCTGATCTTCAACCTGGCGGTCGGCGCGGTCATGGTCTTCGTCATGAGCTTCGAGGCGCTGGTCACCCTGAACGGCGCGGCCATCGTGCTGTCCTTCCTGGCCGGACCGGTTGCCCTGGTCGCGCTGCGCCGCCAGGCGCCGGACCTGCCCCGCCTATTCCGCCTGCCGATGGCGGACGCATTGTCCGCCGCCGCCTTCGTCGGCGCGACCTGGACCCTCTATTGGAGCGGCTGGAACACGACCTGGGTGCTGCTTGTCGCCCTGACTGCCGGCGTGATCCTGTTCCTCGCCATGCGCGCGCGCCGGCGGCGGCGTGGCGCTGGAGGCGGGTCGGATCGTCTGGCTGCCGATCTATATGGCCGGACTGACCGCGTTGTCCTATCTGGGCAATTTCGGCGGCGGGCTCGGCCTGATCCTCTTCGGCTGGGACCTTGTGGCCGGCGCCGTCCTGGGCGTGCTGTCCTTTCTCCTCGCGCTTCGCGATCGCCTGCCGGCCGAGGCGGTGGCCCGCGAACTGGCGGATGAGTGGGCGGCGCGGGAGTGAGCCGAGACCCCGAGACATTCACGAATCGGGAAAAGGGCGCGAGGCCCGGCGCCGATCCGCTGATCTGGTCGGCGGCGCTGCCGGGGGTCTTCGTGTTGCTGTGGACGACCGGCTTCACCGGCACCCGGCTGGGTCTGCCCTATGTCGAGCCGGCGCCCTTCCTGGCCC
>JABIRQ010000024.1 GCA_018699755.1 Rhodospirillaceae bacterium
AGGCGAGGACGACCCAGCCGCGTGCCGTGTGCACCCGCACGGCCTGCATCCCCGCGGTATGGCCGCCGATCAGATGCAGGCTGAAGCCGGGGGCCAGTTCGGCGTCGCCGTCGTGGAACTTCACCCGCCCGCCATAGACCTCGCGCACCAGGCCGACCACCGGATCGACGTCGTAGGCCGCGTTGAACACCTTGTGCGCCATGTGGCGGCCGGTGGCGAAGGCCATTTCGCGATCTTGGAGATGGAAGATCGCGGCGGGGAAGCGGTCGAATCCGCCCAGATGGTCGTAATGCATATGGGTGACGATGACGTCGCGCACGGTCTCGGCCTCGACGCCGATCAGGCGCAACCCCTCCGTGGGGCAGCGCAGCAGCGGGCGGTTGCGCCGCTTGGCGATCTCCTCGCCGAAGCCGGTGTCGATGACATAGGTCCGCTCGGCCCCGATCGCGGCCCAGACGAAATAGTCGATACGCCCCATGCGGTCATGGGGATCGCGGGCTTCCAGGAAATTCTGGCGGTCCGGACGCTCCACGGTCCCGTAGCGGATGGCGTAGACCTCGTAGGTCTCGGTCATGGCGGTCTTCCCCCTCGTTGCGCCAACTCTATCCTCGCTGCCGGAGGCGGTACAGGCGGCGTGGTTCCGGCCGCTCCGGCGCGGTATAAGCGTCCGGCAGGGCTTGGATTGGGCGATTAAAGGGGTGGGGCGTAAAGGATATGCCGTCCCAGGCATCGAAGCCGCGGCGTCGGTTTCACCGGCTGCTGGTCCGGGCCCGGCGCCTGCGCCGCAACAATCAGCTCGTCCTCTCCGTCGTCGCGGCCGTGATCGGCGCGGCCGCCGGCGGCGGCGCGATCCTGTTCCGCGAGGCGATCGACCTCATCCAGCTCGGCGCGCTCGGCGTCGGGGCCGAGGCGGTCTATTCCCTCGCCCTCGGCCTGCCCTGGTGGCACATCCTCCTCGCCCCCACCGTCGGCGGGTTGGTCGTCGGCCTCTTCATCCACTACGCCCTGCCGGGCCGTCGACCCCATGCGGTGGCCGACGTGATCGAGGCGAGCGCCCTGCGCAGCGGCCATATGTCGCTGCGGACCGGGCTGGCCGCAGCTGTCGCCAGCATCGCCTCGATCGGCGCCGGCGCCTCGGTCGGGCGCGAGGGGCCGGTGGTGCATCTGGGCGCCACCATGGCCTCCTGGCTCGGTCAGCGCCTGCATCTCGGCCGCTCCTCCATGCGCACCGTGCTCGGCTGCGGCATCGCGGCGGCGATCGCCGCGTCGTTCAACGCGCCCATCGCCGGCGTGTTCTTCGCACTCGAAGTGGTGGTCGGCCATTACGCGCTGACCGCCTTCGCGCCGATCGTGATCGCTGCGGTCGCGGGGACCATCGTCTCGCGCATTCATTTCGGCGATTTCCCCGCCTTCATCATTCCTTCCCACGAGATCGCGTCCTTCTGGGAATTCCCGGCCTTCGCCCTGCTCGGCGTGCTCGGCGCGGGCATCGCCATCGCGCTGATGCGTTCGATCGACTTCGTCCAGACGATCGGCGCGCGCGCGCCGGTGCCCGCCTGGCTGCGGCCGGCGGGCGCGGGCCTTCTCACCGGGATCATCGCCTTGGGCTTTCCCCAGGTCCTGGGCGTCGGCTACGAGGCGACGGATTTCGCCCTTCGGGGTGAATTCGAGCTGTGGCTGCTGATCGCGCTGATCGCGGCCAAGATCGCGGCCACCGCGATCTGTATCGGCGGCGGCTTCGGCGGCGGCGTGTTCAGCCCGTCCCTCGTCATCGGGGCGCTGCTGGGGGCCGCCTACGGCGTCATCGCGACCAGCGCCTTCCCCGAACTGTCCTCCGGCACCGGCGCCTACGCCCTGATCGGTATGGGCGCGGTCGCGGCCTGCGTCCTGGGCGCGCCGATCTCGACCATCTTCATCCTGTTCGAGCTGACGGGCGATTTCGAGCTGACCATCGCGGTCATGATCGCGGTCGTCATCGCCTCGCTGATCGTCCAACAAGGCCACGGCCATTCCTTCTTCACCGGTCAGCTCGCCCGGCGCGGCATCAACGTGCGCGGCGGGCGCGAGATCAACATCCTGCGCGCCATGCCGGTCAGCCGGATCATGGATCGGGCGGTCGAGACCCTCGCACCGGACGCGAGCCTGGCGGATGTGCGCCATCGGCTGGCCG
>JABIRQ010000023.1 GCA_018699755.1 Rhodospirillaceae bacterium
GACCAGCCCGGAACAGTCGAGCAGATCGTCGATGCCCAGGCGGCCGATCAACGCCTTGTAGCGCCCGACCGAAAAGAACCAGGCGTCGTCCTGATTGCCCAGGCGCTTGTTCAGCAGGCCGTAGCTTTCCAGCACCCGATAGGTCGCGTTGTCGGGGCTTTCCGTGTCCTTGTAGCCCTCGATGTTCTGGATGCAGGAATCGGCCTGAGCCTTTTCCATGTTCATCGCGCGGGTCAGCAGAATCGGCGCATGGTCCAGGGTCACGATCAGGATCTGATAAGTGAAATAGCCGAGGGTGTGGTAGCCGGTCAGATAGACGATGTTCTCCGGCACGGTCGTCAGCATGACCTCGACCCCCGCCGCCGTCATCTTCCGGCGCACCTTGTTCAACCGGTCTTCGTATTCCTCGATTCGGAAGGGCAGCGGATTGCGTTCGATCATGGTCTTTCTCCCAGGACAAATTGGGGGCGCATATGGCGGAAGAGCGCGCATGCGCCGACGCTAACCTCGGCCCGCCCGGGCGGCAATCTTCGGCCGGCCCCTGGCCTGGCCCGGATCCGATACTATATGATCGTATAGTGAATTATGGTTGCATGAATTTGACAGAAGCACCGATGCCCTCACGCTTGTCGCCCCGCCTGGAAGGCGTCCGCATGTCCCCCGAGGACGTGGCGCGTCCGCATCTTTGCGAAGTGTTCGCCTATTGGAACGCCCTGCGCGGGGACGAGCCTGTGCCGCGCCGCGACGCGTTCGATCCGATCCGGGTCAAGCCCAGCCTCGGCCTCATCAGCATCGCCGAGGTCCTGCGGGGCGGCGAGGATTTCCGCTACCTCCTCTATGGGTCCGAGCTTGCGCGGGTGCAGGACCAGGATTTCACGGGCCGGTTGGTCAGCGAACTGCCGCCGCCCGAATTCGGCCGGTTCGTACTCTCCCATCTGCGGGAAGCCATCGCCGAAGGCAAGCCGACCGCCTATCGCATCGAGGTGGTCAGCGACCGCATGTCGATCGACTATTGGCGGCTACTCCTGCCGTTCTGCGGCGAATCGGGCGGCATCGGCGAGGTCATGTCCATCTGCGATCTGGATCGCGAGTTCTGGACCGCGGTTTCGTCGGCTTGAGCCCGGACTGAGCCCGGCCGAGCCTATCTTGCCGCCACGCAACCGCGCGGCCATAGTCGGCGCAATCGAAACCAATCCGCGAGGTCGCGAATCGATGGCGCACGCCCTGCCCCTGCTCCTGCTGCCCGGCCAGATGAACGACGAAGGCGTCTGGCGCCACCAGCTCGACCATCTGGGGGAGGTCGCGGACCCGCGCTACGTCAGCCTGCTGCAACGGGAGTCCATCGCCGACATGGCGACGGCGGTGCTCGACGACGCCCCGCCGCGCTTCGCCGTCGCGGGCTTTTCCATGGGCGGCTATGTCGCCTTCGAACTTCTGCGCCGCGCGCCCGAACGGGTGATCGGCGTGGCCTTCGTCTCGAGCTCGGCGCACCCCGACATGCCGGAACGCGCCGCCGAGCGCCAGGGCCATGTGAAAATGGTCGAGGCGGGCGACTACGAAAAGATGTTCGAAGACGAATTCCTGCTCAGACTCAAGGACAAGCCCGCGCTCGCCGAACAGACCCGAGCGACCCTGCTCCGCCTCGGCCCCGAGGAATTCATCCGCCAGTCCAACACCTGCATGACGCGGCCTGACAGCAGGCCCGACCTGCCCGGAATCGCCTGCCCGGCGATCGCGATCTGCGGCCGCCAGGACGACGTCCTGCCCCTGTCGCGCTCGGAAGAGATCGTCGCCGGCATTCCCGGCGCGCGCCTCGCCGTGATCGAGGATTGCGGCCACAGCGCCCCGACCGAACGCCCCCAGGCGACCACCGCCCTGCTGCGCTATTGGCTGGCGGGGCTGTAGGGCGTTTCCGGGTCTCCCCGCTTCCCCCGTACCGTCCCCCCGTACCGCGTCATTGCCCAGCTCTGTCCGGGCAATCCAGATCCACCCGCCTGGATGCCCCGGACTGCACCGGGGCATGACGATTGGGGAATGGGAAACCATGGAATCGCGACGGCCCGAGGAAACATCGCGAGCCTCCAGCGACCCGCTCTGTTCACCCGCGCCATCCCTTGGAAAGAACATATCGAGAACATATGTGTTTTCGGTCGTGCATTCGCTGGCGGGGTCCCAATGCTAAGAAATGCCAAGATTCAGGGTTTTGTCGCGGCCAAACCCTTGGTCGCGCCGAATCACACCGTCGAATCAAAGGCTTGGTGATGCCAAGACGAGCGCGAATCCGCGCAATCCACCGTCTTTCGCAATGTTTTTAACGGCATCCGGCGCACGATCCGTCCTCGCCCGCCCCTACCCTTCGATGCGGCCGCGTGCGTCCAGAACGACCGCGCCGTCCGGCTCGGCCAGCAGCGGGTTGGCTTCCAGTTCGACCAGAGCCTCGCCCAGGTCATGGGCCAGCCAGCTTATGCGCACCAGGGCCTCGACGACCGCGCCCAGGTCGGCCGGCGGCGCGCCGCGCCAGCCGGCGAGCAGGGGCCAGACCCGCGAAGCGCGGATCAGGCGCTCGGCCGCCTCGGCGCTCAGCGGCGCGGCGGCGACCGAGACGTCGCGCAGCAGTTCAACCAAGGTGCCGCCCGTGCCGAAGACCACGATCGGCCCGAACTGCGGGTCGCGCCGCGCGCCGATCAGCAGCTCGACCCCGCCCCCGACCCCAACCCCGAGTCCGCCGCCCCGCATCTCCTGCACCAGGAAGCCGTCGATCGCCGCATCCGGCGCCATCTCGGCGAGGCGCGCGGCCATGGCTGTCCAGGCGACCGCGAGCGCGTCCGGCCCGTCGAGGCCCAGGGCCACCCCGCCCGCATCGGACTTGTGGAGGATGTCCGGGCTGACGACCTTGAGGGCGATGGGATAGCCGATCCCGGCCGCCGCCGATGCCGCCTCCTCCGGGCTCTGCGCCAGCGCCTCGCGCGTCACCGCGATCCCGCACCCGGCCAGCAGGGCCTTGGCCGCCGGCTCGGTCAGGAGCCCCGGCGGCGGGCGGTCGGATATGGCGCAGCCCTCCGGCCGAACCGCCTCCCCCGTCTCGGTCCCGGCATCGGCCCCAGCGAGGGCATGGCGCGCCGCCGCGGCCAGCGCCTTGGCCATGCGCAGGGCGTCGTCCAGGGTCTCGCAGACCGGCACGCCGAGTTCGCGCAACGCGGCGCGCGGCCCATCGGCGGCCGCACCGGGCAGCACGGCGAAGATCGCGGCCTTGCCGCTGGCCAGGAGTTCCTCCGCAACAGCCCGCGTTGCCTCCGTATAGAAAGGCGTGGTGGTCCAGGCGGCGAGCACGATACCCACCGCCGGGTCGCCGGCCAGCCCGGCCACGCCCATCATGCGGTCATTCTCGGCGAAGTATTTCTCCAGCGTCCAGTAATCGACCGGCCAGTCATC
>JABIRQ010000022.1 GCA_018699755.1 Rhodospirillaceae bacterium
AGGGAATGATGCTGATAACAGCGAGGGGCCAAACGTACGATCCGAACACCCACGCGAGAATGATGTAGATGAGGACCATGGACAGCAGCATTGCGGTGCCAAGTCCGCCTGTGGTTTGAGCTTGGTTTTCGGCTTGCCCCGGCTGTAGGCTTGGCGCCAGAGCTTGCGGTCGCGCGCGACCTCGACCCCGAAGATGTCCGACAGGGCGTTGACGACCGAGAGGCCGACCCCGTGCAGACCGCCCGAGGTGCTGTAGACCTTGTCCGAGAATTTGCCGCCCGAATGCAGGGTGGTGCAGATCACCTCGAGCGCCGACTTGTTCTTGAACTTGGGATGGGGATCGACCGGGATGCCGCGGCCGTTGTCCTGGACCGTGACCGTGCCGTCGGCGTCGAGGCTTATCTCGATCCGGCTGGCCTGGCCCGCGACGACCTCATCCATGGAATTGTCGAGCACCTCGGCGACCAGATGGTGCAGGGCGCGCTCGTCCGTGCCGCCGACATACATGCCTGGGCGCCGGCGCACCGGCTCCAACCCCTCCAGGACCTCGATATCCTTCGCCGAATAGCTGGACTTCCCGCCGTCGGGGGCTTCGAACAGGTCCTGGGTCGCGGTCGCCATGATGGGGTAGTCTCTGTGAGTGCGGAGCGCGTGGCCGATCCTCGGTCGCGCCCGGGAACAGGCATATAAGGTATTTTGCGGCGCATGAAAACACAAGATATGGTTGAACTTGAAGGAGATCGCCCAAGTGGCTGAGACCGCGAACAAACCCGGGGACACACCCCGAGGCACCCTGGCGATCCGCACCGTCGCCATGCCGGCCGACGCCAACGCCAACGGCGACATCTTCGGCGGCTGGGTGCTGGGCCAGATGGATATCGCCGGCGGCATCGCGGCCAGCGAGCGCTGCCGAGGTCGTTGCGCCACCGTGGCTGTGGACGCCATGACCTTCCATCTGCCGGTCAATGTCGGCGACGTCCTCGCCGCCTTCGCCGAGGTGGTGAAGGTGGGGCGCAGTTCCATGACCATCCGGGTCGAGGCCTGGGCGACCCGGCGCATGAGCGGCGAACAGGTCAAGGTGACCGAGGGCACCTACACCTATGTCGCGATCGACGAGAACCGCCGCCCGCGCCCGGTTGATCCGGACACGCCCGAAAGGATGGAAACCTGATGCGCGCGGCCGTCACCGCCATTTTCCTGGCCGGCGTGCTCGCGAGTGCCGCGATCGCCGGCGAGGCCGATGTGGCGGCCGCCCAGGCCACGCGCGCCGGCAACGGGACGTTCCGCTTCGAGGTGACCGTGCGCCATGGGGACGAGGGCTGGGATCACTATGCCGACAAATGGGACGTGGTGGCGCCCGACGGCACGATTCTGGCGACCCGCGTCCTGCTGCATCCGCACGAGAACGAACAACCCTTCACCCGCTTTCTGGGCGGGGTTGCGATCCCGGACGGAATCGACCGGGTGACCCTCCGGGCCCATGACAAGACCCATGGCTATGGCGGCGCCGAATTGACGGTCGAGCTGCGACGCTGACGGCATATCGAGATCAGACGAAAACCGAAAAAGGAACCGAGAGATGATCGTAAAAACCCTCGACGACCTGAAAGCCGACGGCTCCTACAAGGAGAAGCCCGGCGCCTGGTCCAGCGCGCGCTACCTGACCCGCAAGGACGGGGTCGGCTTCACCATGACCCATACCAAGGTCGCGGCCGGCGCGGACCAGACCCTCGAATACAAGAACCATCTCGAGGCCAACCTGGTCATGGCGGGGAAGGGTGAACTGACCGACGTGAAAACGGGCAAGACCTACGCCCTGCGGCCCGGCACCATCTATGTGCTCGACAACAACGAACGGCACCGCATGACGGTCCAGGAGGAAATGTCGATCATCTGCATCTTCGTCCCCGCCCTGGTCGGCACGGAGATGCACGACGAGGACGGCTCGTATCCGTTGCTGGAGGGGTGAGGGCGCAGGGTTGAATCGGGCGCGACAATCGGCCCTGCGATGAGAGACCCAGGCGGCTCGAATCGAAACGGCCCGCCCCGTCTTTGGAGAGGGGGGACGGGCCGCTCGTTCAAGCGCCGAGGCTACGACCTGCCGCGCCTATCGATGCCTACCGAAACAATTCGCACAGGAGGTCACATAGCGAAGAGCCAACTTCCCTCCGTGCCGTTCATCCAGGGCCTCATCGGTCAGATCGTCATCGATGATGGTGTCTTCGCCGGAATTGTCTGCCAGGTCCGGCTCCCTTTGCGTGCTCTTGGATAGGATGTCCTACCCAGGTCCGCGAGAGGCCGAAGCCAAGCTTGAAAACGACGGCAGATCCTAGGACCCCGTGCAGAACGCACTGAGACTTCCGCCGCAAAAAAACCTCTCCCCCTCCGTGCGGTCGAGAGCCTCGTCGCTGAGCTCGGCATCGTGCAGTTCGGCCATTCGATTGTCGGCCATGCGGGCCTCCCTGATGTTGATTTGCGAAGTGAATATGCATGTGTAGAGATGCGAGTGCATCTGTTTTTGCGCGGTCACATGCAGTCCAATCACGATAGGGTGGGAGGCGGAGAACGACGATAGGATGGGAGGCGGTGGGCGACGCTCTGCTCCTCCGGCGCTATTCGCCGGGCGGTCTGCTCGGCCTACTCAGCACGTAGACCGCGCAGGCGAGCAGGATGGCGCCGACCAGGGCGGCCATCATCCAGCCCTCGACGACTCCCAGATAGGTCTTGCCCGGAAACACCCAGAAGGCCGTGTAGGCCCAGCTCGCCGCCATCATGGTCACGGCGATGGCCTTGGCGCGGGGCGGGATGGTGCCGAATTCGTGCCAGTCGCGCACCGGCGGCCCCAGGCGCGGATGGGTGTAGAGCCAGCGGTGGAAGCGCACGCTCGAATTGGCGAAGCACCAGGCGGCGATGATCAGGAACAGGGTGCCCGGGATCAGCGGCAGGACGAGACCCGCGGCGCCCAGGGGCACGAGAACGATGCCGAGGACGAACAGCAGGTGGCGCCAGCGGCTTTTCATCAGGGTCGCGCCGGCATAGGCGGCCGGGTTCGCGTCTCCCGCGTGATGCTCGCTTCGGTCGGCTGGCTCGGTCATCCGCCTACGGTGCGGTCAAAGCGCGGCGCTGCCAAGCGGGATCGGACGGTCTCGCGGGTTCGACATCCGGGGTTCATGGGAATCCCGGTTTCGATCGGTGATCCTGCCCTACCGGTCGTAGCCCTTCTCCTGATGGCGCTTGAGGGCGTCCCAGTCGATATCGACGCCCAGGCCGGGACCGTCCGGCAGATGGGCCTTGCCGTCGCGGATCGTGATGCCGCCGGTCACGAATTGCTCCTCGCCCCAGTCGAGGAAGGAGACGTGGCCCTCGCAATCGACCGGATAGGCGACCTTGGGCACGGTCGCGACATGGCAGCAGGCGGTGTCGCCGACCAGGGTATAGGGGTTGGTGTCGACGCTGACCCCGATGGCCGCCGCGTCGCAGATATGGATCGCCTTGACCGCCTCGGAGAAGCCGCCCAGGCGGTTGAGCTTGAGCACGATGCGGTCGCCGGCCTGAAGCCGGGCGATCTGCAGGACGGCTTCGGGGGACCAGACGCTTTCGTCCAGGATCACCGGCACCCCCGCGCGGGCGCGCACATGGGCATGGCCGGTCAGGTCGGCATGGCCGAGCGGCTGTTCGATCGAGAGGTTGTTGCAGCCCTCGAACTGGCGCAGGGCGCTGACCGTCCAGTTCGCGCTCAACCAGCCCTGGTTGGCGTCGGCGTCGATATAGACGTCGCGCGGCGTGACCTCGACCGCGGCTTGTAGCTTGTCGAGCTCGGAGAGGAAATTGGCGCGGGTCCAGCCCTTGCTCAGCATTTCGTCGCCGACCTTGATCTTGAGCCCCTTGAAGCCCCGGCCGACATACTCGCGGCAGCCCTCGGCCATCTCTTCCGGCGTCTTGTGATAGAGGTTGGTCAGCATCTCGAACTCGGTCCTGAGCCCGCCGCCGATCAGCTCGTAGACCGGGATGTCGCGGTGCTTGGCGACCAGGTCGTGCAGGGCCATGTCGACGCCCGAGCGCGCGCCCCGCGCCCCCGGCATGCCGCCGCCGAAGGCCTCCTCCATCTTGAACTGGCAGAAGGCGATGTTGGTCGCGTTCTGGCCGCGCAGGGCGCCGTCGTAGATCGCCACCAGTTCGGCGATCTGGTCCGGTGTTTCGCCCAGATACCACTGCTGGCTGGAAATCTCGCCGATGCCGTAATCGCCGTTCTCGGCCGTCACCTTGACCAGGAAGGAGGGCGGATGGCTGGGCCAGACATACTCGTCGTCGACCCAGGCCTCCTTGATGGCGACGGGGTAGAGGCGGAAAGATTCGACCGCGGCGATCTTCAGCATGGCATGGCTCCCTCAGGGATTCTCCGCGCCCTTGTAGCAAGCGCCCGCCGCCGCCGCACGGTGCAAACGAAAAAGCCCCTCGCCGATGAATCGGCGAGGGGCTTGTCGAAAAGGCCCGGCGTCAGACCGAGTAGTACATCTTGAACTCGATCGGGTGGGGGGTCTGCTCGAACTCGTAGACCTCCTCCCATTTGAGCTCCATGTAGCCGTCGATCAGGTCGTCGCTCATCACGTCGCCCTTCTTGAGGAAGTCGCGATCCGCGTCGAGCGCGTCGAGCGCGTCGCGCAGGCTGTGGCAGACCGTCGGGACGTCCTTCAGCTCTTCCGGCGCCAGGTCGTAGAGGTTCTTGTCCATCGGGTCGCCGGGATGGATGCGGTTCTCGATGCCGTCGAGCCCGGCCATCAGCATGGCCGAGAAGGCGAGGTAGGGGTTGGCCGCCGGATCGGGGAAGCGGATCTCGACCCGCTTGCCGTTCGGGCTGGCGGCATAGGGAATGCGGCAGGAGGC
Organism: Rhodospirillaceae bacterium; assembly: GCA_018699755.1. GTDB lineage: Bacteria > Pseudomonadota > Alphaproteobacteria > CADEGL01 > CADEGL01 > JABIRQ01. The sequence goes on from JABIRQ010000022.1 coordinate 4,885, forward strand.
CGAGCGGTTGCGCGCCGAGTAGGCGAGCAGGACCGGCGCCTCGAAGCCCGGCACCAGGCGCTTGTAGCTGTTGGTGATCGGGTTGGTGAAGGCGTTGAGCGCCTTGGCGTGCTTGATGATGCCGCCGATGTAGTAGAGCGCGGTGTCCGACAGGTCGGCATAGCCCGATCCGGCGAAGAGCGGCTTGCCGTCCTTCCAGATCGACTGATGGACATGCATGCCGGAGCCGTTGTCGCCCTTGACCGGCTTGGGCATGAAGGTCGCCGTCTTGCCGTTGGCGTCGGCCGTCATGTGGACGCAATACTTATAGATCTGCATGGCGTCGGCCATGTGCAGCATATTGTCGAACTTGACGCCCAGTTCGTTCTGGGCCGGCGCGACTTCGTGATGGTGCTTCTCGACCTCGACGCCCATCTCTTCCATGTAGGACAGCATCTCGGCCCGCAGGTCGGAGGCGGAATCGACGGGGGCGACGGGGAAATAGCCGCCCTTGACCGGCGGCCGATGGCCGCGATTGCCCATCTCGTAATCGCGTCCGGAATTGCTCGGCAGCTCTTCCGAGTCGAGGCTGAAGAACGAGCCGTGCATCTCGACCTCGAACCGCACGTCGTCGAAGATGAAGAACTCGGCCTCGGGCCCGAAGAAGGCCGTGTCGCCGATGCCGCTGGCCTTGAGATAGGCCTCGGCGCGCTGGGCGGTCGAACGCGGGTCGCGCTCGTAGGCCTGGCCCGTCGAGGGCTCGACCACGTCGCAGATCAGGATCAGGGTGGGCTGGACCGCATAGGGATCCATGACGGCGGTCGACAGATCCGGCATGAGGATCATGTCGGATTCGTTGATGACCTTCCAGCCTTCGATCGACGAGCCGTCGAACATGATGCCGTCTTCCAGCAGGTCCTCGTCGACCGTGGCGACGGCCTGGGCGGTGTGCTGCCACTTGCCCTTGGGATCGGTGAAACGAAGATCGACGAATTTGACGCCGTTCTCCTCGATCATTTTCAACACGCTTTGGACATCGGCCATGGTGGTTGCCTCTCTATACTCGTCGCATTGGAAATGGGGATTCGGTCGGGCTGATCGGCCCGGACCGGGTTGTCGTCAGATCGCCTCGGGGCCGCGCTCGCCGGTGCGGATGCGGATCACGTCCTCGATCGGCGAGACAAAGATCTTGCCGTCGCCGATGCGTCCGGTATGGGCGGCCCGCTGGATCGCCTCGACGGCACGATCGACGAGGGAATCTTCGAGGACCAGTTCGATCTTCACCTTGGGCAGGAAATCGACGACGTATTCGGCGCCGCGATAAAGTTCGGTATGGCCCTTCTGGCGGCCGAAGCCCTTGGCCTCGATCACCGTCAGGCCCTTGAGGCCGACCTCGTGCAAGGCCTCCTTCACTTCTTCCAATTTGAAGGGCTTGATGATGGCTTCGATCTTTCGCATGGCACCCCGTTTCGGTTCGTCCGTTCGGTATCGTTGCCCTGTTGTAGAGCATGCCGCGTGCCAAATGGCTCAGGTGAGGTAGCTCGTTGAAATAAAATGATAATTTAGAATTCACCGGCGACCGAGGAGCCGCAACTCGGCAATACGCCGCCGAAAAAACAGGCATGTGCCTAAATTTAAGGCAATCTATGGGGATCTTGGGTCACGAGGAAATCTTCGTAGGCATGATCCACGGCGGCCAGATGCACGGCCTTGGCCTCGGCCGGCAGCAGGCTGGCGGTAAAGCCGTTCTTCGCGAGGGTGACGAGATCGGCCTCTTCGAGCGCGAGCGCCCGCTGAGTCTCGACATAGTTGGTCGAGAGATAGCCACCGAAATAGGCCGGGTCGTCGGAATTGATCGTCACCAGCAGGCCGGCATCGAGCAGGCGCTTGAGATTGTGGTCGGCCAGGCTGTCGAAGACCCGCAGGCGAACGTTCGAGAGGGGGCAGACGGTCAGCGGCACCTGCTCGATTCTCAGGCGGGCGACCAGATTCGGATCTTCCTCGCAACGCACCCCATGGTCGATCCGGGCGACGTGCAGCCGGTCGAGCGCCTCGCGGATATAGGCCGGCGGGCCTTCCTCTCCGGCGTGGGCGACCGCGACCAAGCCCTCGGCGCGGGCGCGGGCGAAGACGGCCTCGAACTTGGCGGGCGGGTTGCCGCGCTCCGCCGAATCGAGGCCGACCGCTGCGATCCGGTCGAGCCGGGGCAGGGCGGCCTCCAGGGTCGCCATGGCCTCCTCGGCGCTGCGGTCGCGCAGGAAGGACAGGATGAGGCGGCCGGTGATGCCGCGAGCGGCCTCGGCCTCGGCCAGGGCCGCGCTCAAGCCGTCGAGCACGGCCTCGTAAGCGACGCCGCGCGCCGTATGGGTCTGGGGGTCGAAGAAGATTTCGACATGGCGCACGTTCTCGGCCGCCATGCGCTCCAGATAGGCGGCAGCGAGGTCGTGGAAATCCCGCTCGGTCCGCAGCACCGAGGCGATCTCGTAGTAGAGGTCGAGAAAGGATTGCAGATCGTCGAAATCGTAAGCCGCGCGCAAGGCCTCGACCGAGTCGAAGCGCAAGGCCACGCCGTTGCGCTTGGCCATGGCGAAGGCCAGTTCCGGCTCCAGGGTGCCCTCGATATGGAGGTGCAGTTCGGCCTTGAGCAGGGCCTGAACGAGGGCGGGGATGCGGTCGGGTAGGGTGTTGGCCATGGGTCCGATATGGGAGCGAAGACGGGCGGTGTGAAGCGCCTCAGGGAAACGCGCGACCGGGTTCCCGGTCAATCGCGGCTCGGTTGCCGTTGCGTGACGGTTCCGCGACGGGTCAGGAACGGCTCTTGGCGCGCTTGCGTTTCTTCGCCGCGTTGCGCCGGGCGGCGGCGACGGCGCGCTCCGCCCAGGGCAGCGGCGTGCCGGGATCGGCCATATGCTCGTCCGGCAGGGTCCAGTAGGACATTTCGACGGGCTTGCGGCCTTCGCGCTCGTATTCGAAGGGCTGGCCGCCCGCGGCGGCGAAGGCCTGCTTGGTTTCGGCATCGACCTTCAGATACAGCGTCTCATAGGCGATCAGGGCGAACATCACCCCGTCGAGATAGAGCCCCCAGCCGCCGAACATGGCGCGCGAGCGCACGTCGCCCAGGGGCAGCAGGAGGCCGAGGGCACGGTCGAGGGCGGGGGAGGTTTTCGCCATCGTGTCTTCCGCGTCCTAGCGGCAGCCGAAATCGGCGACGAACCGGTGGCGGAAGGTCCGGACATTGGTCGCGGCGCCGCAGGGCAGGCCGGTCAGCGAAGCGGGGCTCATGGCGGATGTCCTTCGCGGGGGATGGAGAGACCGGGCACCATCCTAACGCAGACAATCCTTGATGCGCTGTAACGCTTCCTCGATCTCGGCGCGGCTGGCGGCGTAGGAGAAGCGGATATAGCCCTCGCCGAAGGCGCCGAAGCTGGTGCCGGCGACGGTGGCGATGCCGGCTTCGTCGAGCAGCTTGTTCTGCAGCGCCTTCGCCGTGAAGCCCGTGCCCTCGATATTGGGAAAGGCATAGAACGCGCCGCCCGGCTCGACGCAGCGGAAGCCGGGAATCTGGTTGAGGCCGGAGACGATGATTTGCCGCCGCTCGGCGAAGGCCGCGACCATTTCGTCCACGGCGTCCTGCGGGCCTTCCAGCGCCGCGATGCCGGCATATTGGGCGGCCGCGTTGACGCAGGAATGGCAGTTGATCGCCAGGCGCTCGGCATGGGGAAACAGGGCCTTGGGCCAGACCGAATAACCCATGCGCCAGCCGGTCATGGCATAGGTCTTGGACCAGCCGTCGAGCAGGATGGTGCGGTCGCGCAACTCCTCGTAGCCCAAGAAGCTGACATGCTCGTGGCCGTCGTAGAGGATGCGGCCATAGATCTCGTCCGACAGGATGCAGACCTGGGGGTGCGCGGCGAGGCCGGCGGCCAGCTTGTCGAACTCGGCCTTCGGCACCACGCCGCCCGTGGGGTTGGCCGGGGAGTTGAGGATCATCAGCCGGGTGGCCGGGGTGATCTTGGCCAGCACCTCCTCTGCGTCGAAGGCGAAGCCGTTCTTCTCGTGGAGGCCGATCGGCACGGGCTTCGCGCCCGAGAAGCGGATCGCCGATTCGTAGATCGGGAAGCCGGGATTGGGGTAGAGGATCTCCGCCCCCGGTTCGCCGAACATCAGGATGGCGAAGAACATCGTGACCTTGCCGCCGGGCACGATCAGCACGTCCGCCGGGTCGATCTCGACCTTGCGGTATTTGGCGATATCCGCGGCCACCGCCTCGCGCAGGGGCGGGATGCCGTTGGCGGGGGTGTAGCCGTGATGGCCGTCGGCCAGGGCCTTGCGCCCCGCCTCGACGACATGGGGCGGCGTCTTGAAGTCGGGCTGGCCGATGCCGAGGTTGATGATCGACTTGCCCTGGGCCGCGAGGGCGTTGGCCCGGGCCAGCACCTCGAAGGCCGTCTCGGTCCCCAGGCTGTCCATCCGCTTGGCGAGTTGCATCATGTTCGTTTTCTCCCTCTTCGAGCGGCGGGGCGATCCTCGCCCTGAGGAGGCGCGTAGCGCCGTCTCGAAGGATGTATCCGTTCCGCCTGCCATAGCCGTCCACAGCGATGATGCCCAAGCCCGGCGGCTGGGACAATCATGCGTGGGTCGTGCTACATGCTTTGCCGTCATTCGAGCGGTGAGGGAGCGGCAGGCATGAAACCCGCCAATTCGGTCGTCATGGGCAATCCGGCCTCGGTCTTCGCCGAGATGTCGCGCTTGGCCGTCGAGCATAACGCGGTCAATCTCGGCCAGGGCTTTCCCGACGGCGACGGCGACGAGGACGTGCGCCGGGTCGCCATCGAAGCGACGGAGAAGGGGGCGAACCAATATCCGCGCTCGCTCGGCGTGCCCGAATTGTGCCAGGCAATGGCCGAGCACGACCGGCGCTTCTACGGCGCGGAATACGACTGGCAGAGCGAGGTGCTGATCACCTGCGGCGCGACCGAGGCGCTGGCCGTTGCGATCTTCGGCCTGATCGAGCCGGGCGACGAGGTCGTGATGATCGAGCCGGTCTTCAACATCTACGTCCCCATGGTCCGGCGCGCCGGCGGGGTGCCGAAATACGTCCAGCTCCAGCCGCCGGGCTGGGAGCTCGACCACGCCGCGCTGGAGGCCGCGTTCAGCCCGCGCACCAAGATGATCCTGCTGAACACGCCGATGAACCCGACGGGCAAGATCTTCGGCCAGAAGGACCTGGAGAAGATCGCCGAACTGTGCCTGCGTTACGACGCCTACGCCCTGTCGGACGAGGTCTACGAGCACCACACCTTCGACGGGCGCAAGCATATCCCGCTGTCCACCTTGCCGGGGATGGCGGAGCGCACGGTTCGGGTCGGCTCGGCCGGCAAGATCTTTTCGGTGACGGGCTGGAAGGTCGGCTTCATGGCGGCCAAGGCGGAGACCCTGGTGCCGGCGATCAAGATGCACCAGTACATGATCTTCTCGACCCCGGGGAATCTGCAACTCGGCATCGCCCACGGGATGGGCAAGCCGGACGAGTATTTCCATGCGCTGGGCGCCGACCTTCAGGCCAAGCGCGACCGTTTCGCCGGGGCGCTGAACCGCATGGGGATGGAGACCCTGCCCTGCGAGGCGACCATCTTCCTGTCCGCCGATATCCGTTCGGTCGGTTTCAACGGCACGGATGTCGAATTCTGCCGCCATATCGCGGAGGAGGCGGGGGTGGCGGCGATTCCCTACAGCGCGCTCTACGAAAGCGGCAAGGCGCCGGACCACTACGTCCGCTTTTCCTTCTGCAAATACGACGAGTCCCTGGACGAGGCGGCCGACCGCCTGGCCCGGCATTTCGCGCGGAGCTAGGGGCGTTCCGGGAGGCGGGCCAATTCGGGGCTGCTTGACGATATCGGATGCCGGGGCTACATCACGGCACCTTGCCGGATGGTGGGCGTAGCTCAGGCGGTTAGAGCACCAGATTGTGGATCTGGGGGTCGGGGGTTCAACTCCCCTCGCCCACCCCATCCGGCTCCGGGCCTTTTGCGGCACTCATTTCCCAGTACCCGGTATTGCGCGTCTCGACGAATCTGTAGGCTGTTCTCCCGAACAGGAGGAGGGCATGACGATTCGTCGGGTTGACGGCGCGGCGGGAATTGCGCCCGCGCTGGCGATTCTGGAACGGGACGGCGCGGTCGTTTTGACCGGCCTTGCCGCTGCAGGGGGGAACGGATCGGGTGGTCGAGGAACTGCGTCCTTTGTGATACCGCCATGATGATCCGCAATGTGAGAATTCCGTTGGAGGAGGCGCGGATGCCGCGCCTGCAGGAGGTCTTCGACTATTGGACCGCCTTGAGGGGCGAGCGGTTCGCGCCCCGGCCCGAGGAGATCCGGCCCGAAGGGTTCGCGCCGAGCATCCTGCCCTTTGTCGTGCTGACCGATGTCCTGCGCGAGCCCTTCGATCTGCGGTTTCGTCTCGTCGGCACGGCGATCGTCGATGCCCACGGGATCGAACTGACCGGCACTTCGGTGGCCGACCTGCGGCCGCGCGAATACGCCGATCTGATCTGGCGGCAGTATCTCGACCTGCTGCGCGAGCGCGCGCCGCATGTCTTCGGCATTGAGACGCTCGGCAGCGAAGAGAGGTGGTCGCGCCAGGTGGTCTTCCGCGCGCCCTTGTCGAGCGACGGCGAGGCCATCGATTCGGTGCTCGCCGTCGACATCCACGAGGGCGATACGGAAGCCCTGAACGCCCTCTTCACCGGCGACTAGGGCGGCGGAAACGATTTCGCCCGCGGGCCGCCATGGATGCAGGGCCGGCATGCGGCAGAGGGGTTCCTCGGGACGGCTGCGATCTGGTACAGCCTGCCGTCCTTATTCTTGTGGGGCGGGGCAGGGGATGAGTTACGATTACGTCATCGTGGGTGGCGGCTCGGCGGGTTGCGTGCTCGCCAACCGGCTTTCGGCCCGGGGCGCGAACAAGGTCCTGCTGATCGAGGCGGGGCGCGACACCCCGCCCGACCGGGTGCCGCCGGAGATTCTCGACAGCTATCCGCGCACCGCCTATTTCAACCCGATCAACACTTGGTCGGACCTGCGCATCCATCTGCGGCCGATTTCGCACAACGCGCCCGAGCCCACGCTGACGCGGCGCTACGAACAGGCGCGCATCATGGGCGGCGGCTCTAGCCTTAACGACATGCAGGCCAATCGGGGCACGCCGGACGACTATGACGAATGGGCCGAGATGGGCGCGGCCGGCTGGGCCTGGGACGATGTCCTGCCCTATTTCGTGCGCGCCGAGCGCGACATGGATTTCGAAAGCCCCCTGCACGGCAAGGACGGGCGTATTCAGATCCGGCGCATCTTCGACGACCTCTGGCCCGGCGTGACCAAGGCCGCGGCGCAAGCCTGGACCGAGGCGGGCTGGAAGAACCTGGAGGACCAGAACGGCGCCAACGGCTTCGGCGAGGGCTGGTTCCCGCTGCCCATTTCCAATGTTTACGACCGCCGGGTCTCGACCGCGATCGGTTATCTCGACAACGCGACCCGCCGCCGCCCGAACCTGGACATCCGCACCGATACCTCGGTGCGCGGGTTGGTCATGGACGGGGCGCGCTGCGTCGGCGTCGAAGTCGCGGGGCAGGGCGGGACAACCGAAACAATCGCGGCGAAAGAGGTCATTCTGTCCTGCGGCGCGATCCATTCCCCGGCCATGCTGCTGCGCGCGGGCATCGGCCCGGCCGGGCATCTCAAGGATCTGGGAATGGCGGTGACAGCCGACCGGCCCGGCGTCGGCGCCAATCTGCAGGAGCATCCGACCTTCTCTATCTCCGGCTATATCCCGGCGGACAAGCGCCTGCCGGAGTCCTTGCGCCGGCATATCCATATCGGGTTGCGCTGGTCTTCCGGGGTCGAGGGCTGTCCGCCCGACGACATGCATATGGTCGCGGTCTGCAAGACCGGCTGGCACCCGGTCGGCAAGCGCATCGGCTCCCTGCTCAACTGGGTCAACAAGGCCTATTCGCGCGGGCGGGTCAGCCTCTATGCCGCCGACCCGCGGCGCGAGCCGCGAGTCGAATTCAACCTGCTGCAGGACGAGCGCGACGTCGAACGCGTGAAGGTCGGCGTCAGGCGGATGGCCTCCCTGCTGCACAGCCCGGCCCTGCGCGACGTGCTGCTCGATCCGTTCCCCTCCAGCTACAGCGAGCGGGTGCGCGATCTCGGCCGCTACTGCACCAAGAACAAGGTGCTGACCGGAATCCTGGCGGGCCTGCTGGACGGTCCCGCGCCGTTGCGCCGCCAGCTGATCGACAATCTGATCACCGAGGGGCCGAGCCTGACCGAGGCCCTGGCCGACGATTCGGTGCTGGAGGAGGTGGTGAAGGCCGGCTCCCACGGTGTCTGGCACTGCTCCTGCACCTGCCGGATGGGTGGGCGCGACGATGCGGAGGCGGTGGTCGATCCGGCCGGGCGCGTCTACGGGGTGGCGGGGCTGCGCGTGGTCGATGCCTCGGTCATGCCGGTCACGCCGCGCGCCAACACCAACCTGCCGACCATCATGATCGCCGAGAAGATGAGCGACCATATCCTGGCGACGGCGTAGGCTGGGGATCATAGGAGTCCGAAGGAGGAGGAGACGCAATGAAGGTCAAGGCCGCCGTTCTGCATGAAATCGGCAAGGATCTCAGCATCGAGACGGTCGAGCTGGCCGAGCCGCGCGAGAACGAGGTGCTGGTGCGCATCACCGCGACGGGGGTGTGCCACTCGGATCTCTCCATCGCGCGCGGCACCCTGAAGGTGCGCCTGCCCTCGGTGCTGGGCCATGAGGCAGCGGGGGTGGTCGAGCGCTGCGGGCCTGGGGTGAGCAGGGTCAAGCCCGGCCAGCGCATCGCGATCAACTGGACCCCGCCCTGCAACCATTGCTTCTATTGCCTCGAGGGCCATTC
>JABIRQ010000021.1 GCA_018699755.1 Rhodospirillaceae bacterium
CCCTCGCACCGATCCTGGTCCTCTGGCTCGGCTACGGCATGGGCTCCAAGATCGCGATGGCGACACTCATCATCTATTTTCCGGTCACCGCCGCCTTTCTCGACGGGTTGCGCCGGACCGATCCCGGCTGGCTCGACCTCGCCCGCACGATGGGCGCAAGCCGGCGCGCCGTGCTGCTGCATCTGCGCATGCCCGCCGCCTTGCCCGCCCTCGCCTCCGGCATTCGGGTCGCCACGGCCGTCGCGCCAATCGGCGCGGTGGTCGGCGAATGGGTCGGCTCCAGCGCAGGGCTCGGCTACATGATGCTGCACGCCAACGCGCGCATGCAGATCGACGTCATGTTCGCCGCTCTGTTCACGCTCGCGGTGATGGCGGTCGCCCTCTACTACGCGGTCGACGCAGGCCTGCGCCGACTCGTCTCCTGGCAGGCCGAGACCGATCCCACGAACGACACCCACGAAGCGAGGAGAATCCCGCAATGACCCATCCTATCCTCCGGCGTGCCGCCGCCGTGGCGGCCGTCCTGCTTCTCCTGGTCGCCGCTTTGCCGGCCCGCGCGGCCGAGCCCATGACCGTCCTGCTCGACTGGTTCGTCAATCCCGACCACGCGCCCCTCGTCATCGCGCAGCAGCGGGGCTATTTCGCGGATCGCGGATTGGAGGTCGAACTGATCGCGCCGGCCGATCCGAACGACCCGCCCAAGCTGGTCGCGGCCGGCCAGGCCGATATCGCCATCGGCTATCAGCCGCAGCTTCACCTGCAAGTCGCCGAGGGCTTGCCCCTGGTGCGCATCGGTACCCTGGTCGCCACGCCGCTAAACAGCCTCGTCGTCATGGCCGATGGCCCGATCAAGTCGATCGCGGACCTGAAGGGCCGCAAGGTCGGTTATTCCGTCGGCGGTTTCGAGGACGCATTGCTCGGCGCGATGCTGGAGGAGAACGGCCTGATCGTGGACGATATCGAACTGGTCAACGTCAACTTCTCGCTCTCCCCCGCCCTTTTCTCCGGGCAGGTCGACGCCGTAATCGGCGCCTTCCGCAATTTCGAGCTCAACCAGATGGATATCGAGGGCCGGCCCGGCCGCGCCTTCTACATCGAGGAAGAAGGCGTCCCGGTCTACGACGAGCTGATCCTGCTCGCGCGCAAGGACCGGATCGCCGATCCCCGGCTGCGGCCCTTTCTCGACGCCCTGGGCGACGCCACGCGCTATATCGTCAATCATCCCAAGGAGAGCTGGAAGCTGTTCGTCGCGGCCTATCCGGACCTGGACGACGAACTCAACCGCCGGGCCTGGCGCGACACGATTCCCCGCTTCGCCCTGCGCCCGGCTGCCCTGGACACGGCGCGCTACCGCGATTTCGCGACGTTTCTCGCGGCGCGCGGCCTGATCGAGACCGCGCCCGAGATCGGCGGCTACGCGGTCGAGATCGACTAGGGCGGAGGACCCGGCGCGAAACGACGGAAGATCGGCCGCATCAACAACGGCATGCAGAATAGCGGGAACTGGGTGCAGATCAGGTAGAGCAGCACGTTGGGTCCGATGGCGTCGATCACGGCCGCCGTCATCAGAGACATGTTGCGGTTGCCGGACACCAGGGCGACCACCAGGCCCTGGGCGCGGCTTCTCCGCCACAACAGCAGCGCGCCGATGATCTGCAGCGCGCCATTCAAACCGAACGCGGCCAGGGTGTAGCCCAACACCAGCTCGGGCTCGGCCAGGATGCGCCCGCGCATGCCGTCCATCAGCCCGATGCCGAAACCGGCGATCAGCAAAACCGTGATCGCGCCCAAGACATTGCCATGGCGCACCACCCGCGCCCGCCCCATCGCCCGGCTGATGAGCCAAGCCAGCCCCAGGGCGGACCCGACCATGGCGGCCAGGCGCAGCAGGAGGTCGCCAGGAGAAAGATGCACCGCGCCCAGGCCCAGAGCCTCGATGATGCCGGGGCCCGTGAAGGGCGTCAGCGCACTACCGCCGAGAGAGATCAGGAGAGCCTGAACCGGCTCCGCCCCCACGATCAGGGCATAGGCCGGGGCCGCCATGATCGGCGGCGAGACGGCGTTCAACATGAGGCCGCCGAACAACGGCGAACTTGGCTCCAGCAACACGGTGCAGACGCCGTATACAAGCAGCGGCGCCCCGACCAGCAGCCAGAGGAGAATTGCGGCGAGCGACAGCGGTCGGCGAAGGTGACCGCCGAGCAGGGACCAGTCCATGCGCACACTGGAGAAGGTCATGGTCAGGATCGAGAAGGGCAGGACCGCCGGCCGCAACACTTCGGCGAGGTCCTGCCAACCCAACCCGACGAAGATCGAGGCGACCAGGACCCGGGTCGAGTGACGCTCGAACCATGCGGCAGTGGCGACGATCAAGCTCTGGATTCCTTCCCCCGCTGCGGTGCGGGTCCACCATTCCCGATCAGCGAGGGCATGCCAATCACCCTTCGAGACGGCCCTATTCGATGACGTAAAGCCCGCGATCGGCCTTGGACAGGATCTCGTTGCCGGTCTCGGTGACGACGATGTCGTCGATCACCCGCACTCCCAGCTTCTCCTCAGACAGCATCAGCGGCGGCTCGACCGTGAAGACCATGCCGGGTTCGATCTCGACCGGGGCGACCGGGCTGAAATGAATGGGGGCCAGGCCCCAGACCGGCGGAAAGGCCGCTTCCAGGCCGTAGCCCGCGGTATGGACAAAGCCGTGCTCGACCCCGGCATCCTCGAAGACC
>JABIRQ010000020.1 GCA_018699755.1 Rhodospirillaceae bacterium
CCCGGTTGCGCGCCAAGGGCCGGGTCGGGCCGGGCCAGATGATCGCCGTCGATCTGGTCGAGGGCCGCTTCTACGACCAGACCGCGATCAAGGACCGCCTGGCCGACGCCCAGCCCTATGGCGATTGGGTGCGCAACATCATCGACATCGACGCCCTGCTCAAGCGCCGCCGGGTCGAGCCCGCGCTCCTCGCGGCCGAGGAACTGCGCCGCCGCCAGGTCGCCTCGGGCTGGACCATGGAGGACCTGGAACTGGTGCTCCAACCTATGGTCGAGACCATGAAGGAGCCCATCGGCTCAATGGGCGACGACACGCCGCTGGCCGTCCTTTCGGACCGCTATCGCGGGTTGCACCATTTCTTCCGGCAGAATTTCAGCCAGGTCACCAACCCGCCGATCGACCCGATTCGCGAGCAACGGGTGATGAGCCTGTTCACCCGCCTGGGCAATCTCGGCAACATTCTCGACGAGGACGAAAGCCAGCTTCGTGTCGTTGAACTCGATTCGCCGGTTCTCACGACCAGCGAGTTCGAGGCTCTGGCCGACTATGTCGGCGATTCGGCGGCGCGCATCGATTGCACCTTCGAGACGGCGGGCGGCGAGTTCGCCTTGCGTGAGGCGATCGACCGCATCCGGCGCGAGGCGGAGGAGGCCGTGCGCGCGGGCTCGGTCAACGTCGTCCTCACCGACGAGGGCCAGGGGCCGGAGCGCGCGGCGGTGCCGATGATCCTGGCGGTCGGCGCGGTGCATGGTCATCTGGTGAAGCACGACCTGCGCACCTTCACCTCGCTTCTCGTGCGCGCCGCCGAATGCCTGGATGTCCACAACCTCGCCGTCCTGATCGGCGTGGGCGCCACCATGGTCAATCCCTATCTCGCCGAATCGAGCATCGCCGGGCGGCACGAACGCGGCCTGTTCGGCGACAACTCCCTGGACGATTGCCTCGCGGCCTACAAGGAGGCGCTCAATCAGGGCTTGCTCAAGATCATGTCGAAGATGGGCATCGCCGTAATCAGCTCCTATCGCGGCGGCTACAATTTCGAAGCCGTGGGCCTGTCGCGCACCTTGGTCGCCGAATTCTTTCCGGGCATGCCCTCGCGGATTTCCGGCATCGGCCTTTCGGGCATCCAGCTCAAGCTGCGCGAGCAGCACGCCCGGGCCTGGGCCGAGGGCGCGGTGCCCTTGCCCATCGGCGGCTTCTACCGTTACCGCAAGGGCGGCGAGACCCATGCCTTCGAGGGCGATCTGATCCACACCCTGCAGGCCGCCTGCGCCACCGATTCCTTCGCCACCTTCAAGAAATACTCGGCCGCTCTGCGCAAGCAGCCGCCAACCCAGTTGCGCGATCTCCTGGAATTCTCGCCCGATGCCGAGCCGGTCGAAATCGACGCGGTCGAATCGATCACCGCGATCCGCAAGCGCTTCGTCACGCCGGGCATGTCCCTGGGCGCCCTGGGGCCGGAGGCGCATGAGACCCTGACCATCGCCATGAACCGGATCGGCGCGAAGTCGGATTCCGGCGAGGGCGGCGAAGGGCCCGAGCGTTACCGCCCGCGCCCCAACGGCGACAACGCCAACTCGCCGATCAAGCAGATCGCCTCGGGCCGTTTCGGCGTCACGGCGGAATACCTCAACAACTGTCGCGAGATCGAGATCAAGGTCGCCCAGGGCGCGAAGCCCGGCGAGGGCGGCCAGCTTCCCGGCTTCAAGGTGACGGCCGAGATCGCCCGCCTGCGCCACGCCACCGAGGGCGTGATGCTGATCTCGCCGCCGCCCCATCACGACATCTATTCGATCGAGGACCTGGCCCAGCTCATCTACGACCTCAAGCAGATCAACCCCGAGGCCGAGGTCTGCGTGAAGCTGGTCGCGCGCTCGGGCATCGGCACGATCGCGGCCGGGGTCGCCAAGGCCAAGGCCGACGTCATTCTGATCTCGGGCAATACCGGCGGCACCGGGGCCAGCCCCCTGTCCAGCATCAAGCATGCCGGGGTGCCGTGGGAGATGGGCCTGTCCGAGGTCCATCAGGTGCTCACCCTCAACCGGCTGCGCCACCGGGTTCGCCTGCGCGTCGACGGCGGCATGAAGACCGGCCGCGATGTGGTCGTCGCCGCCCTGATGGGGGCGGAGGAATTCGGCGTCGGCACGGCCGCCCTGGTCGCCATGGGCTGCCTGCTGGTGCGCCAGTGCCATTCCAACACCTGCCCGGTCGGCATCTGCACCCAGGATCCGGCCCTGCGCGAGGTCTTCGGCGGCACGCCCGAGAAGGTGGTCAACCTGTTCAGCTTCCTCGCCGAGGAGGTACGGGAGATCCTGGCCGGCCTGGGCGCCGTCTCGATCGACGAGGTGATCGGCCGCACCGATCTGCTGTTCCAGGTCAGCCGCGGCAGCGCCCATCTCGACGATCTCGACCTCAATTCCCTGCTTGCCCAGGCCGATCCGGGCGAGGAGGCGCGCCATTGCACCCGGGTCGGGCGCAACGAGGTTGCCGACACGTTGGACGCCAAGATGATCGAGGATGCGCGCACCGCCCTCGACGACGGCGAGAAGATGCAGCTCACCTACAGCGTGCGGAACACGCACCGGGCCGTCGGCACGCGCCTCTCGTCGATGATCGTCCGCCGTTTCGGTCAGGCCAGCCTGCCCGAGGACCAGATCACCGTTCGCCTGCGCGGCTCGGCCGGGCAGTCGCTCGGGGCCTTCGCCGTGCGCGGCCTGACCCTTGAGGTCTTCGGCGACGCCAACGATTATGTCGGCAAGGGCCTGTCGGGCGGCATCGTCGTGGTCCGCCCGGTCACGTCCAGCCTGCTGCCGACCAACGAGAACACGATCATCGGCAACACCGTGCTCTACGGCGCCACGGCGGGCCGGCTGTTCGCCGCCGGCCAGGCGGGCGAGCGCTTCGCCGTGCGCAATTCCGGGGTCGATGCGGTGGTCGAGGGCTGCGGCGCCAACGGCTGCGAATACATGACCGGCGGCACGGTCGTCATCCTGGGGGCCGTGGGCGACAACTTCGCGGCGGGCATGACCGGGGGCATGGCCTTCGTCTACGACGCCGACGGCCTGTTCGAGGAGCATATCAACGACGAAACCGTGATCCACCAGCCGATCCGCGCGGCCCATTGGGAAGGCGTCTGCCGCTCCCTGGTGGAAGACCATCTGCTACGCACCCAGTCGGCCTGGGCGCGCAACCTGCTGGTCCATTGGGACCGGGAACTCGCCCGGTTCCGTCAGGTCGTGCCGCGTGAAATGGCCGGCCGGTTGGAACAGCCCCTGGACGACCGGGCCGTCGCCGCGGCGGGCGAATAGCCTGGGTC
>JABIRQ010000019.1 GCA_018699755.1 Rhodospirillaceae bacterium
CATATGGGGAAACAGGGCATAGGACTGGAACATCATGTTGACCGGGCGCTGATAGGGCGGGATGCCGGCCACGTCGATTCCGTCGATCAGGATGCGCCCGGACGTGGGGGTCTCGAAGCCGGCCAGCAGGCGCAGCAGGGTGGTCTTGCCGCAGCCCGAGCCGCCGAGGAGGGAGAACAGTTCGCCGCGCTCGATCGTCAGCGACACGTCGTCGACGGCCATGAAGCCGCTGAAGGTCTTGGTCACGTTCTCGATGCGGATATAGGGTTCCGCGGTGCCGGTGCTCATCCCTCGCTCCTCGACGATATCCCTGTCGGATACAAGACGCGCCCCGACCGTTTCCGGCCGGAGCGCGTTTCGTCCGATCGCGATGGCGGTCGTTACTGGCCGGTCTTCACGCGGGTCCAGGCACGGGTCAGCGCGCGGTCGTATTCCTGCGAACTGGCAGGGTCGACATAGAGGCGCAACATCGTCTCCGGGGGCGGATAGATCGCCGGATCGTCCTTGACATCGGCATCGACGAACTGGGTCGAGGCCACATTGGCATTGGCATAGAAAACGTAATTCGAAATGGCAGCCGTAACCTCCGGCTGCATGATGGAATTGAGGAAGGCGTGGGCGTTGTTCGGATGGGGCGCGTCCGCCGGGACCGCCATCAGGTCGAACCACATCAGGGCGCCTTCCTTGGGAATGATATACTCGACTTCGACTCCCGCATCGGCCTCGGCGGCGCGATCGCGCGCGATCAGCATGTCGCCCGACCAGCCCATGGCCACGCAGATGTCGCCATTGGCCAGGTCGTTAATGTTCTGCGAGGAATGGAAATACTTGATGGAAGGGCGAACCTTGAGGAGCAGTTCCTCGCCCTTCACCAGATCCTCCTCGCGCTTGGCCGTCGGATCGAGGTCCAGGTAATTGATTGCCGCCGGGAAGACCTCGGCCGGGGAATCCAGCAGGGTCACGCCGCAATCGGCGAGCTTTTCCACCGTGGTGGGATCGAAAATCAGGTCCCAGGTATCGACCGGCACCTCGCCCAGGCGCTCCTTCACCATGGCCACGTTGTAGCCGATGCCGGTGGTGCCCCACATGTAGGGAATCGCATGCTTGTTGCCGGGGTCGTTCTTGGCGACCTGGGCAAGGATTGTGGGATCGAGATTGGCGGCGTTCGGCAGCTTGCTTTGGTTCAACTCGGCAAAGACGCCGGCCTTGATCTGGCGCTCGAGGAACGCGCCCGACGGGACGACCACGTCGTAGCCGGTGTTGCCGGCGAGGAGCTTGGCCTCCAGCACCTCGTTCGAATCGAAGACGTCGTAATTGACCTTGATCCCTGTTTCCTTCTCGAAGTTGGCGATCGTGTCCTCGGCAATGTAGTCGGACCAGTTGTAGACGTTGAGGACCTTTTCCTCTTCGCCCTGCTCGTCCTGTCCGATCAGCACATAGGCCGCCACCGCGACCACGGCCACGACGACGATGCCGACGACGACTTTGACGGTGCTGCTCATGGGTCTCGTCTCCCGTTGTTCAACGCTCCGACTGTTTGCCCGAACGCTGTTTTCATTTCCCCGAATTCATGCCCTTTGAAGACTTCTTGTCAAACTGGGGCGCATGTCCCGAGCCGTATATCAGGTGCGGGCGTCTCATTCCGCAAGGGTCGAATCCAGCGCCTGGCGAAGAATTCCGACGATCTCGTCGGCTTGACTCCGCGTCAGGACCAGGGCCGGCGAAAGAACCAGTGAATCCCGCACGGCGCGCACCATGAGCCCGCGCGCGAGGCAATGGTCGCGGCATTGGGTGCCGATCTCTCCCTCATTCGGGAAGGGCTGGCGGCTGGCCTTGTCCATGGCGAGTTCGACGGCCGCGATCATGCCGATCCCGCGCACCTCGCCGACCAGCGGGTGCTCGCCGAGCTCGCGCAGTTTTGCCTGGAAATAGGGGCCGATCGAATCCCCTGCACGCGCGACTAGGCCCTCGTCCTTCAAGATGCGGATATTCTCGATCCCCGCCGCGCAGCAGGCCGGATGGCCGGAATAGGTGAAGCCATGGTGGAACTCACCGCCATCGTCGATCAAACCTTCGGCCATCCGTTCGCCGAGCACGACGGCCGAGAGAGGCTGATAGCCGGAGGTCAGGCCCTTGGCGATGGTCATGAGATCGGGCGCGATCCCGAACGTGTCGGAACCGAACCACTCGCCCGTGCGACCGAAGCCGCAGACAACCTCGTCCACGACCAGAAGAACGTCGTGCTCGCGGCAGATGCGCTGGATTTCCGGCCAGTAGGACTCGGGCGGCACGATCACGCCGCCGGCGCCTTGGATCGGTTCGCCGATGAAAGCGGCGACGCTGTCGGCGCCCAGTTCCAGGATCTTTTCCTCGACGGCTCGCGCCGCGGCAAGGCCGAATTCCTCCGGGCTCATCTCGCCACCGAAGCGGAACCAATAGGGCGGCGTCACATGGACGAAGCCGGGCAAGGGCAGGTCGGCCTGCTCGTGCATCGCCGTCATGCCACCCAGACTCGCCGAGGCCATCGTGCTGCCGTGATAGGCGAACTCTAAGCTGATGAAGGTCTTTTTCTCCGGCCGGCCCTTCAGGTTCCAGAAATGCCGGACCATGCGCACGACCGAGTCGTTCGCCTCGGATCCCGAGCTGGCGTAGAAGACATGATCAAGGCCCTTGGGCGTCAGGTCGGCCAGGATCTTCGACAGCTCCACCGAAGGCGGCGTCGCGCTTTTGAAGAAGGTGTTGTAGAAGGGCAGCTCCAGCATCTGGCGATGGACCGCGTCGGCGATCGACGCCCTGCCGTAGCCGACATTGACGTTCCATAGCCCGGCCATGCCGTCGAGGAAGCAGTTGCCTTCGGAATCCCAGAAATGGACGCCGTCGGCTCGCGTCACGATCCGGCTGCCCTCGCGGGCCAGGGCACTGGAATCGGTAAAGGGGTGCATGTGATGGCGCGCATCCAACTCGCGCCAGCGCGGTGTGGGGTCGTTCGCGGTCGTCTGGTTCATGGTTCGGCTCATTTTCCCTGGGACTTGCGATGTGGCGGCGGAATCTGCACCGTCGGCGATGCGCAATCAGGGGTTGAAGCCGATACGGGCGCAGAGAATCAGGTGTTCAGCGTGGCGCGACCGGCGGGACGATCGGATTTGGGTCATGCGGGCCACTGTCTATCGAATTACGATACGATAGACAGCAGTTCGCCGAGGAGCAAGGTCTCGTGCGGCCAGGAAACCGATGACCGTCCGATTGGCTTGGTGCCGGCTCGCCACGCTTGATTGAAATGCACTATTGGGCAATTTAGGCTGTCCGTCGCTGGCGATCTTCGGTTGCCGTAAAGAACAGGTCATATCATTGTTGCCGTAAGATTTGTTCGTTGTGTCGACTAGATAGCCGCCTTTTGCTGTCGCGGGAGCAGAGTAAAATGCCGGTCGAATACTATGATCCGCGGGCAAGGCAAGACTCTGCGCCGCAGCCTTACGACAGGACAGCCGATCTGTCCGGTCCGCTGACGGTCGGGCTTCTCGCCAACGGTTTTCCCGACTCCGGCAGGTTTCTTGAGCATTTGGCGGCGGCCCTCGGGCCGAAACTGCCGCGGGCCAGTTTCAAGCACTTCGTCAAGCCGGCCGATTCGGCCGTCGTATCCGAAGAGATGCTCGCTGCCATCGAAACCGCTTGTGCGGCGCTGGTGTGCGCCTATGGCCATTGCGGCTCCTGCACGTCCAGCACCGTGCGCGATTCGATCGCGGCCGCCAGGATCGGCATTCCCTCCGTCGCTTTCGTGACCGAGGCGTTCTGGGAACAGGGGAACTTCGTCGCCCAGGCCGACGGCATGCCGGAGGTTCCCCGTATCAAGCTGCCTTATCCCGTCGCCGGAACCGGAGAAGAGGCCTTGAGTGCCCTGGCGGGGCGTGTCGCCGACGAGGTGATCGCCAGGCTGGAGCGGGGATGACCCCGGTGAGCAACAGCATGCTCAGCGCCGCGGACGAGACCGAGGCGCTGGAACAGTTGCACCGCGACCGCTGCACCGACGGCCTGCCGGTGATCGTCCCGACCCGCGAACGGGTCGAGCGGATGGTGCTCGCCGGTGGCCTCGACGAGGATCTCGTCGTCGGCGTGATGGGGCCGCAGAACGGCGCCGCCACGGTTCTGCATGTCGCCGTCAATGCGGTCATGGCAGGTTGCATGCCGGATTACTTTCCCGTCGCCCTCGCTGCCGTTCGGGCGGTCTGCCAACCCGATTTCGACCTGGCCGAAGTTCAAGGCACGACCCATGCGGTCGCGCCCCTGATCATCGTCAACGGGCCCGCGCGCGACGCCTGCGGGTTGGCGAGCGGCGCCGGGTTGATGGGGCCGGGGCACAGGGCGAATGCCTCGATCGGGCGTGCCTTGCGCCTGTGCATGATGAATATCGGCGGCGGGCTCCCGGGCATATCGGACATGGCGCTGCACGGCCATCCCGCCAAGTTCACCTTCTGCGTTGCCGAGGATGAGGAGAGCTCGCCGTTTCCGCCTCTGCATACCGGATTCGGATACGCGGCCGAGCAAAGCGTTTTGACGGTGGTCGGCGTCGAAGGCCCGCACTCGGTCATATTCAACGGCGATTTGGACGACCCGGAACGCGCCGAAAAGCTTCTGCATGTGCTGGCGGCCGTTATCGCGAATCAAGGCAGCAACAACGTGCGGCTGGGCGGGATCAGCGCCGTCGTCGTGATGCTCAACCCCGACCATGCGGAAATGCTCGCTTGCGCGGGTCTGACGCGGGAAGACGTTCAACGCCGGCTGAGCGAACTCGCCGTCCAACCGAGAACGCTTCTGGCTTGGCAGAATTCGGGGTACTTGGTCGGCGACGAGGACATGCTGCCGGCGGTTCGCGATCCGGCCAACATCCTCTTGCTGACCGCGGGCGGTCGAGGGGTCTACACGATGGTCATGCCGTCATGGTGCGCCGGCGCGCACGAGAACGTCGCGGTGCATCAGGCCTTCGAAATGACGCCGTTCTGCGAGATTCCGACGGTCTGACGAAAGGTCGGGTCGTGCCGATGGACGTTAGACGTTGAGGAGTAAGTTCTCCCGCTCCCACGAGCTGATGACGGCCTGATAGGCTTCGTATTCGGCCTGTTTTACGACGTTGAGCACGGCGACGAACTGGTCGCCCAGGACTTCTTTCAGTGGCTTGGCGTGATTCAGGCGGTCGAGTCCGTCGGCGAGCTGGCGGGGCAGGGTGAAGGCCAAGCGATAGGCGCTGCCTTCGATCGGGTTGGTCGGCTTAAGCTTCTCCACCATGCCCAGATAGCCGCAGGCCAGGGTCGCGGCGATGACCAGATAAGGATTGGCGTCGGCCCCGGCGACCCGGTTCTCGACCCGGCGCTGAGCGGGTGGCGAGATCGGCACACGCAGGCCGACGGTGCGGTTGTCCAGCCCCCAGTGCAGGTTGATGGGCGCGTCGGAGTAGCGCCGGAGGCGGCGGTAGGAATTGACGTTGGGCGCGAGCAGGGGCATGGCCGCGGGCAGATAGCGTTGCAGCCCGCCGATATAGTTGCGGAACAGGCTCGAATCCTTGCCGCCGCGGGTGGAAAAGACGTTCCGGCCCGTTTTCACGTCGAGCAAGCTCTGATGGATGTGCATGGAGCTGCCGGGCTCCGTTTCCATCGGCTTGGCCATGAAAGTGGCGTAGACCTTGTGGCGAATCGCTGTCTCGCGCACGGTCCGCTTGAACAGGAAGACCTGATCGGCGAGGGCCAGCGCGTCGCCGTGGTCGAAATTGATCTCCATCTGGGCGGCCCCGGCCTCGTGGGTCAGGGTGTCGACGTCGAGGTTCTGGGCTTCGCAGTGATCGTAAAGCTCCTCGAACAGCGGGTCGAATTCGTTGACCGCGTCCACGCCATAGGCTTGCCTGCCGCTTTCGGGCCGGCCCGAGCGGCCGATCGGCGGCTCCAAGGGAATGTCCCAGTCCGGGTTGACCTTGACCAAGTAGAATTCGAGCTCGGGCGCCACGATGGGTTTCCAGCCCTGCGCGGCGTAAAGCGCCAAGACCCGGCGCAGAACTTGGCGCGGCGCCATATCGACGGGCGACTCGTCCAGATAGAAGCAGTCGGCAATGATCTGCGCCGTGGGCTCGTCATACCAGGGCACGTTGCGGATCGTGTCCGGATCGGGCTGCATGTAGACGTCGACCCCCGCTGGGTCGCAGACTTTCTCGGCATCGTCCGGATAATCGCCGGTGACGGTCTGGGCGAAAATCTGCTCGGGAATGCGCAGCCCGTGATCGCGCGAGGCTGAGATGAACTTGTCGGACGGGAAGATTTTTCCGCGGGCGATCCCCGACATATCGGGTACGAGGCATTCGACCTCGGTGATGCCGCGGCTCTTGAGCCAAGTCTCAAGGGTTTTCATGGGAACTCGTTGCCGTACAAGCCGCCGGTTCGTTCCGACCGATTGCGCTTACACCGTCAAGCCCGGCTTGGCAACTCGGGCGATGCTTGACCGGGCGTGTCGCTCAGGGCCAGGATACACGCAATAGCAATGAGTTAGCGCAAAGTCCGTATGTTCGTCGCTGCCGATCCGCGGGAGGCCGAGGCCTTTCTCGCCGCCCATCCCGAGACCGAGACGGTCGATTTGCTGATCGCCGATCTCAACGGAATTTTCCGGGGAAAGCAGGTTGCGCCCGCCGGGCTCGGCGAGGTTTTTGCCGGGGGCGTCCGTCTGCCGGGTTCGATCTTTTCGGGGGATGTGACCGGCGCCTCGGTGGCCGAGGCAGGCTTGGTCTGGGAAATCGGCGATGCCGACCAGGCTTGCGTCGTCGTGCCGGGAAGCCTGGCCCCCGTTCCGTGGCGCAAGGCGCCCGGGGCCCAACTCCTGATGACCATGGAAGGCCAGGCGGGGGGTCCCTATTTTGCGGATCCGCGCCAAGCCCTTGCCGGCGTGGTCGAAACTCTCGCCCGCGACGGCCTGCATCCCGTGGTGGCCTTTGAATTGGAGTTCTATCTGCTCGACCGACAGACCGCTCCAGATGGCGGACCGCGCCCTCCGCGTTCGCCCAGGACGGGACGACGCCAGCGTGGCGTGCAGGTCTATGGCATGGCCGAATTGGACGAATTCGAGGATCTGTTCCGCGATCTCGCCGCGGGGGCCGAGGCCCAGGGCCTGCCCATCGACATGACCATCGCGGAATACGCGCCTGGTCAATACGAGACAAACCTGCACCACGGCGCCGATCCGTTGCGCGCGGCGGATCAGGCCTTGTTGCTGAAGCGCCTGGTGCGGGGCGTGGCGCAGGCTCATGGCTACGATGCGACTTTCCTGTCTAAGCCGTTCGCCGATCAGGCAGGCAACGGCATGCATCTGCATGTGAGCCTGTGTGACGAGGCGGGAAGCAACATCTTCGCGTCCGAAGCCAAGGAGGGCAGTGCGGCGCTGCGCCACGGCATCGGCGGCCTGGGCGCGACGATGGTGGAAAGCATGGCGATCTTCGCCGCCAACCCGAACGCGTTTCGGCGGTTCCAGGCGGGCAGCTATGCGCCGCTCTCGCCAAGCTGGGGCTACGACAACCGGACGGTGGCCTTTCGCATCCCGTTCGGCCCGTCCGAAAGCCGCCGGGTCGAACATCGACTCTCGGGGGCGGACGCCAATCCTTATCTGGTGTTGGCGGCGATTCTCGCGGGATTGCATCACGGGATTGTCCGGAAGATCGATCCCGGAGAACGCACGGTCGGCAACGCCTATGAGCAGCACGGCACCACCGTGCCGACCCGGTGGGAGGATGCGCTGGACGCCCTGGCGGACGGCGAGATCCTGCCGCGCTATATCGATCCGGACCTGCTGCGCGTTTACCGAACGACCAAGGAGAGCGAACGCCGGTCCTTTCTGCGCGAGGTGCCGCCGGCCGAACGCGCCCTCTTTCTGCGGGCCGTGTAATGGCCGAGGAGCATGTCGACTCCTATTACGGGGCCTCGGCGAACTCGTCGCACGGACGGGAGTCACTTCAAGGCGATATCTCCTGCGACGTCTGTGTGATCGGTGCCGGCTTCACCGGCTTGACGGTCGCGCTGGAACTGGCGGAGAAGGGGCTCGACGTCGTCGTGCTGGAGGCCGCGTGGGCGGCCTGGGGGGCGTCGGGGCGCAACGGCGGCCAAATCTGCTCGGGCTTTTCTGCCGATATGGACAAGATCGAGGGTTGGGTCGGGACGGAGGATGCGCGCCGGCTTTGGTCGATGGCCGAGGAGGGCAAGGCCATCATCGCGGAGCGGGTGGCGCGCCATGCCATCCCCTGCGACCTCAAATACGGTTACCTCTATGCCGCCGACAGACCGAAGCATCGGGCCTGGCTGGCGCCGATGGTGCGCGACTGGAACGAGACCTACGGCTACGACCAGGCGCGCGTGGTCGGGCGAGAGGAGTTGCGTGGCCTGGTGCGGACCGATCGCTATCTGGGCGGTGTGCTGGATGAAGGCGGCGGGCATCTTCATCCGCTCAATTATGCCCTGGGTCTGGCCACGGCGGCGGAGGCGGCCGGGGTGCGGATCTTCGAGAATTCTCCGGTCACGGCCATCGATACGGGAGCAAACCCCTGGGCGCGCACCGAGGCGGGCCGGGTTCGGGCCAAGTTCCTGGCGATCGCCGCCAATGCATATCTAGGCGGTGTCGCGCCCGATCTGCGCCGGCATATTATGCCGGTCGGGACCTATATCGTGGCGACCGAGCCCTTGGGCGAAGAGGGCGCCGCCGCTGTCCTGCCGACGGATCTGGCCGTGGCCGATCTGAACTTCGCCATCAGCTATTTCCGGCTGTCGGCCGACCGGCGCATGCTGTTCGGCACCGGGGTCAGCTATTCGACCGTGCCGCCGCCCAACACGGCCGAGCGATACCGGAAGAAGATGGTGGATCTGTTCCCGCAGCTCGCGGAAGCACGGATCGACTATATCTGGGGCGGCTTTGTCGGCATCAGCCGGGAGCGCACCCCCCATCTCGGCCGCCTTTCGCCCACGACCTATTTCGCCCAGGGTTTCTCCGGGCACGGGGTTTCGCTGACGGGTGTCGCGGGGCGGGTGGTCGCCGAGGCGATCGCCGGTCAAGCCGGGCGCTTCGACGTCTTCGCCAAGCTGCCCCATACGGCCTTCCCCGGCGGCCGCTTGTTGCGCACCCCGCTGCTCGTCCTCGCCATGACCTGGATCAGGCTGCGCGAGCTGATCTAGCGTCCAGCCCGTCCCGGGTTCGCCAGGCGGCGCGCATCGCCGCGAGGACCGGGCGGCGCAGGCCGTGGAAGGGCAGGGGCCGCAGGTCCGTGACGGGCCAGGCGTCGCGCGCGGCCTCTCCGCCGCGGATGCGCAGGCTCAGTTCGCGCCCCATGATGGTGGCCAGGGCCACGCCGCGCCCCTGATAGCCGAGGGCCGTCCAGAGCCCGGGCGCGGGATTGTGGATATGGGGCAGATGATCGGCGGTCATGGCGATCCAGCCCGACCAGGCGTGTTGCCATGCGCCCGCCTCGATCTGCGGAAAGCGCGCCCGCGCGTCCGCCCGCAGCCGGCATGGATATGCGGTGCATGCGCATGGTTCAGGGCCCCGCGCCCGCCCAGGATCAGATGGCCCTTTGTATCCAACCGGAAAAAGGAGAGCAGCCGCTTGGTGTCGGACGCGACCTGGCCGCCGGGCAGAATGGCTCCGCGCAGATTGGCCGAGAGCGGCGCGCTGGCCACCAGGAACGGGCGGACGGGCACGATACTGCGCCCGAGCCCCGGCCAGAGGCCGGTGTCGTAGGCGTTTGTGGCCAGGACGACCGTGTCCGCGATCACGGCGCTTCGCGCGGTCGATACGCGCCAGCGCGTGCCTTCGCGGGCCAGGGCAGTGACGGCCGAATCGCCGTGGATCGCGACGCCGAGATCGAGACAGGCGCGGGCCATGCCGCGGGTCAGGGCCAGGGGCTGCACCCCGCCGCCGCGCCGGTCGATCCAGCCGCCGGCATAGCCGGCTACCCCGGTCATTTCCGCCACCCGATCCCGACTCAGGAGTTCGCAGGCCACGCCGCGCTCGGCCCATTGCTCGGCCCCCGCGGCGACCATACGCAGGCCCCGGTCTCCCACCGCGGGTTGGATCCAGCCTTCGTTGACGAGATCGCAGCGAATCCCGAAGCGCCGGATCAGGGCGTAGAGCATGTCCGGCCCGCCGCCCCCGACGCGCCATAGGTGAGCCCCGGTCTCGGGCCCGAACATGCGCTCCAATTCCTCGGGTTCGTATTTGAGGCCGGCGATGACCTGGCCGACGTTCCGGCCCGACGCGCCCCAGCCAGGCTCACGCGCTTCCAGCACGACGACATCGGCGCCCGCTTCCCTGAGGTGAAGCGCGGTCGATAGCCCGGTGTAGCCGGCCCCTACGATGGCGACATCGGCGCGCCGCTCGCCTTCCATCGGCGGGCAATCGACCGCGTCCTCGGCGCTCGTCCCTGACCAGAGCGCTCGAGCGAAATCCTGGTGGTCGCCCATGACGCAGCGGCCTACTCGATGAGGTTGCGCAGGCGATAGGCGCTGAACGCCGATTCGTAGAAGGCCTGCCACAGAACCCTACGCCGGATCGGACGAACCGGAGTGACGGGCAACGGCATGTCTGCCAACGGCTTGCCGTCGACGATGCGGGCGGTGATCTGTTGGCCCCAGAAGGTTCCGGGCGCGATGCCCCGGCCGTTGTAGCCGAGGGTCATGATCAGATTCTCGGCGGGTTCGTGCAGGCGCGGGAGGTGGTCCGGGGTGAAGCCGATGGTACCCGCCCATTTGTAGCTCCAGGATATGCCGTCCAATTGCGGGAAGAGTCGGCGCAGCATCCGGTTGACCCAGGCGCTGGAACGGCCGGGATTGGCCCGCGGCAGATAACCGAGCGAGCCGACCATCAGGCGCTGGTCGCGGTCCTTGCGGGCGAAATTCATCACCGGCTGGACGTCGTACATGGCGTGACCGCCCGGCAGGATCGACTCCCGGATGTTTTCGCCCAGCGGCTCGGAGGCAAAGGCGTAGCAGCCGATCGGCGTGACGCTTTGCTTGACGCCGGGCCACAGGTCATCGGAATAGGCGTTGGTCGCCAAGACGACATGACCCGCCGTCACTACCCCGCGCGCGGTCGAGACGCGCCAGGTTTCACCTCGACGCTCGAGCCTCGTTACGGGCGACGCGGTATGCAGGCGCGCGCCCTCCGTCTGCGCCGCGCTGGCCAGGCCGCGGACATAGCTGAGCGGCTGGATGGCGGCGCTGCGGTGGTCGATAATCCCGCCAAGATAGCGTTTCGTGCCCAGCAGTTCCTCGGCACGCCCTGCGTTGAACAGCTCGACATTCGCGCCCCGCGCCTGCCACTGGCGGGCGTGTTCCTCCAGCGCCTTGAACCCCCGGCGGTTGTGGGCCGCCTTGATCACGCCCTTGCGCACCAAGTCGCACTCGATGCCGTAGCGCTCGACGAGGTCGAACACCGTCTGGGGAGCGTCGTTGAGGCCGTCCAGCATCCGTTGA
This sequence comes from Rhodospirillaceae bacterium, assembly GCA_018699755.1. GTDB lineage: Bacteria > Pseudomonadota > Alphaproteobacteria > CADEGL01 > CADEGL01 > JABIRQ01. The sequence goes on from JABIRQ010000019.1 coordinate 11,484, forward strand.
CCATGGACCGGGCCGGCGCGGCGGATCACCTCCTCCGGATCGAGCCAGGACCCGGCGTTCACCAGGCCCATGTTGCGACCCGAACCGCCCCAGCCGAACTCCTTGGCTTCCAACAGGATCACCGACTTGCCGGTGAGGGCGAGATGCAAGGCGGTAGAGCAGCCGGTGAAGCCGCCACCGATAATGGCGACGTCGGCCTGGGCTTCACCCTCGAAGGGCGTCGTCTCGGGCGCTGGCGCAGCGGTTGCGTGCCAGAGGGAATCGTGAAGGGAAGGATCTCGCCGCAGCATTGTTCATTCTCGTTTCTCTATGGCAGCCAAGCGAGCACTCTAAACGCTCGGATGCCCAGTTCGTAAGAGGCCGCGCGCAGAAGGCGCAGGGGAATCGGCCGGATCGGCTTAACTGGCAGGGGGCAGTCCTCGTCGGCCATGGTGCCCCGAATCCGCTCGGCGACGATCTTGCCGCCCAGGGTGGCCGACGTAATGCCCCGACCGCTGAACCCGCAACAGATCGTCAGGCCCGGCGCAGGCTCGTGCAGGCGAGGCAAGTGGTCGTCGGACAGGCCGATCGTGCCGCCCCATTTGAACTCGAACGGTATGTCGCCGACCTGTGGAAAATGGCGGCGGAGCTGCAGGCGCGGCCAGCGGTCGAACGGCGAGTTCTTGAACAGGGGCGGATAGCCCAGGATCGAGATCATGATGCGGTTCGAGGCCACCATGTGGAGATAGGTCGAAATCGGCGCGGCCTCGAAGGTCGAGGTGCGCTGGGGCAGAATCGTCTTTCGCAGGTTGTCGCTCAGCGGCACGGTCGCGGTGGCATAGGTTCCGATCGGAACCATGCTGCGTTTCAGTCCAGGCCAGAGATCGTCGGAATAGGCGTCGGTCGCGATGACCGCGCGCTCGGCCGTGACCGCGCCCCGGTCGGTTTCGGCTCGCCAACCGTCGGCCGTTTGGGCGAGGCGGCGCACGCGGGAACTCGTATGGATCGTCGCGCCGAGCGAGATCGCCCCCTCGGCGAGGCCCAGGGCGTAGTTCAACGGATGGATGTTGCCCGCCCGCTTGTCGAGCATCGCGGCCCGATAGCGCCGGTTACCGACGATGGCCGCCGTGCGCTCTTCGTCCAGCAGTTCGACGTCGAATCCGTAGGCGGAAAGCTGGGCGTGGCGCGCCTCGACCGCGCGCACGCCCTTGGACGAGCGGCCGACATAGATATTGCCTGTCCGCATGAGGTCGCAGCGGATGTCGAAGCGCTTCACCAACCCCTCGACCAGTTCGTAGGTGCCGCCGAAGGCTTCGTTGAAGCGCCGCCCGGTCGCTTCGCCCAGCAGGCCCTCGACCACCTTGGGGTCGGCCCAGACGCCGGGATTGACCTGACCCATGTTGCGGCCCGAACCGCCATGGCCGATGCCCTTGGCTTCCAGCACGACGACATCGACCCCGGCCTCTGCCAGATGGATGGCGCAAGACAGGCCCGTGAAGCCCGCGCCGACGATCACCACATCGGCGCGCCGCTCCCCTTCCAGCGGAACGGTGTCCGGCGGCTCGTTGGCGGTGCCGGCCCAGAGAGAGGGGCCGAGATGGTCGAGGGGTTTCATCCGCGCCAGAGGTCGATGCGGTCGCGCATGTTGTAGTAGCCCATCATCGCGGGCAGGAACCACGGCGTGCCGAAATAGAGCGGGCGGGTCGGGAAGTTGCGTTCGTCCAGCGCGGTTCCGCCGTCGTCCTCGCCCAGGATGCGCTGGGCCGTCTTGTGGCCCAGATAAGTGCCCAACGGCAGGCCCGCCCCGCAATAGCCGAGGGCGTAGTGGATGCCGTCACGTACGCCTGTATGGGGCAGCTTGTCGAAGGTGAAGCCCATCGTACCGTCCCAGCAATGGGTCAGCTTTACATCCGCCAGTTCGGGGAAGATGGCGACCAGGCCGTCGCGCAGCAGGCGCGCCTTGTTGCGCAGATCGCCGTCGTTTATGCCGGTGCGCCCGAAGCAGATGAGACGGGTGTTGTCCGGGCTCAACCGCACGGCCCAGATGTTGTTGCGGGAATCGATGAAGGTCCGGCCGCCGGGCATCATGCGCTTCAACTGTTGGGCCGGCAGGGGCTCGGTGGCGATGATATAGGCCTTCACCGGCACGATGCGCCGTTGCAGCCAACCCATCTCGGCGCCGCGATAGCCGTTGGTCGCCATCAGCACGTCGCGCGCCTGAACCGTGCCTCGGGCGGTCGTGACGGTGAAGCCGCCGCCGGAAGCCCGGGCGACGTTCGTGACCGGGGTGTTGGCGATCACCCGCGCGTCGGCGTTGCGCACCCGCTCCATCAGGCCGAGCTGGTAGAGGCCGGGATGCACCGCGCCGACGCCGTGAATCAGAAGGCCGCCATGGCAGAAATCGGTATCGATCTCGCGCTTCTGCTCGGCCTTCGGAATCATCTCGGCCTCGATCTCGACGCCGTGTTCGCGGATCGCTTCGAGGTCCGTGGCGAAATGGTCGTAGTGACGCGGCGTGCTGGCGCCGATGAAGCGACCGCAATAGACGAAGCCGCACTCGATCTGCTCCTTCTCGATCAGATCGACGACGTAGTGATGGGCGGCGACGGCGTCGTTTTGAAGGCGGGCGGCTTCCTTCGCGCCGTGCTTCTTCATCAGCGGCTCGAACTTGTGCCACAAGGTGCGGCCGACATAGCCGGCGTTGCGGGTGCTGGCGCCGTAACCCGGATCCTCGGCCTCGATGACGACGGTGTCGCGCCCGCCGCGCGCTGCCGTCAGAGCGGCGGAGAGCCCGGTGAAGCCGGAACCGACGACGGCCAGGTCGCAGGTCTTGGGCAGGGGCTCGGGATCGAGCTTGGGGCGCGGCGCGGCCTCCCACCAATAGGGATCGGTCTTGAAGCTTTCGGCGAAGATATCGTCGACCATGGCTCGGCTCTCCTAGACGGCCTGGGCGCGGCGGCCCTCGGCCACCGCCCGCGCATCCTTCCAATTGTAATAGCGGACGGCGGCGGGCAGGAACCAGGGCTTGCCCCAATAGAGCGGCTTGGTGGGGAAGGTCAGGGCGTCGAAGGCGGTTCGGCCTTCGGGATCGCCCAGGACCTTGTGGGCGAGCTTCTTGCCCAGCCAAGTGCCCATGGGGAGGCCCGATCCGCTGTAGCCCGCGGCGTAGCGGATGCGGCCGTTCTCGCCGATATGGGGGGTGCGGTCGAAGGAGAAGCCCATCTTGCCGGTCCAGCAATGGGCGACCTTTGTCTCCGCGAGCTCGGGGAACAGCTCGGTCATGTGACCGTGCATCTCGACCGCCTTGGCCCGGTTGTCGCGCACCATCAGGCCCCGGTTGGACATGAACTGAATCCGCGTGCCGTCGGGCGTGGCGCGCACCGAGTACATGTTGACCTTGCTGTCGCTCATCGCACCGCGATTGGGCAGCAGCTTGTTCATCAGGCCTTCGGGCAAGGGTTCGGTGACGATGACGGCGGCATCGAAGGAAATCACGCGGCGGCGCAGCCAGGGCGTCACCGGCCCGGTATGGCCGTTGGTGGCGAGCACCACGTCGCGCGCCAGGATTGTGCCGCGCGGCGTCGTCAGGCGGACGCCGTCGCTCGTTTCCTCAATCCCGGTGACGGGAGTGCGGGCGTGAATGGCGGCGCCGGCCGTCGCGGTCCGCTCGAGCATGCCCTGGTGGTAGAGGCCGGGATGCAGGGTGCCGGTGCCGCGCATGACCATCAGGCCGTGGTAGTAATCGGTGCCGATCTCGCGGCGTTGCTCCGATCGGGGCAACATTTCACCCTCGGTGCCGATCTTGCGCGACAACAGGTCGAGCTGTTTGCCCAGGGATTCGTAATGGGCGGGTGCGACGGCGGCGAGCAGACGGCCGCAGCGCACAAGGTTACAGCGGATCTGCTCCTCCTCGACCAGGGCGAACAGGTTGTCCGTGGCCTGCCCGGCTTCGCGCATCATTTCGATCGCAGTGGCCTCGCCATGGGTCTTCGCGAGTTGAGGGAGTTTGGCGTAGAGGGTGCGTGAGACGAAGCCGGCGTTGCGCGAACTGGCGCCGTAGCCGGGCGTTTCGGCTTCGAACACGACGACGTCGCGGCCCGCCCGCGCCAGGGTCATCGCGGCCATCAGGCCGGTATAGCCGGAGCCGACGACGGCCGTGTCGCAGCGCGCGGGCAGGGGGCATTCGGTCCAATCGGGCCGCGGTGCCTCGCGCCACCAATAGGGTTCGGTGGAGAAATCCTCGGCCAGGACGGACGCGGTCATGGTTCCCTGCTCCCCCACGATTCGACACCGCGCCGCCACGTGCATGGCGGCGCGGGGCATCGTCGCGCCCACGCGGGCGGGGGTCCAGACGAATCGTCATTCGCCGGACGAAATGTCGATCGGCCCGACCGTCTCGGAGAGCGCCGCGAGAGGGCCGGGGATTTGCCCTGCACGACGGGCTGTCGGCTGGTAAGATAGGGCCAAAGCAGATCTGCGAGCACTTGAGGAGACGGCGATGAAGCAGTGGAAGGTCGCGCTCGGCGCGGGGATGATCGGCCTTGCCCTTATGGCGAGTCCGGCGACGGCGGCCGATGAGGATGAGAAGTTCGCGCTGGCGCAAGAGCTCGTCGGAGCCGCAGGCATGAACTCGATTGCGGAACAGATGACGCAGAACCTGATCGTCGAAATGACGCGCAGCCTCAAGCAGACCAATCCACAGCTCCCCGAGAAAGCCAACGGTATCGTTCAGGCCGTCGTCGAGGAAACGGCCGAGGCCCGCATGGGTGACCTGAACGGCCAGATCGCTCGTCTTTACGCAACGTCCTTTACCTTGGAGGAGCTTCAGTCGTTGGTCGCCTGGTATGGCTCGGGCATCGGCAAAAAGGCCTTGCAGGTCCTGCCGATCATCGCCCAGCAATCGATCGAGCTGGGCAAGCAATGGGCCGGCACGGTCGGTCAGGACGCGGCGAACGAGGCGGTCAAGAAGCTCGAGGCCGAAGGCTACGAGCTGAAGTAGCCGGCGGCGGCGTTTTCGCGAGGGACCGGCCCCTCGATGGGCACGGTGCTCGGCATCGTTCTGCCCGTCTTCGGAGTGATCCTGGCGGGTTATCTGGTTGCGCGCACGCCCCTGTTCGACGAGGCGGCCGTGCGCGGCTTGTCGAATTTCGTCTTCTGGGTGGCGATCCCCGCCTTGCTGTTCCGAACCCTGGCGCGCGGTGCGGTCGAGCAGGGCGCGGACCTCTCCATCGCCTATGCCTATTTCCTCGCCTGCGGCATTCTTTTCCTGATTGCCCTGGCCATGGGCCGATTGGCCCTGCGCCGCGACGGGGCCGAAGCCGCCCTGCTGGCCATGGGCGCGGTCTTTTCCAATACGGTGATGCTCGGCATCCCGCTCGTCCTGACCGCCTTCGGGGAAGAGGGCGTGGCGGCGATCATGCTGATCATCGCCTTCCATTCGACGATCTTGATCCCGATGGCGACGATCGCGGTGGAACTCGCGCGCGGCTCGACGGGTGGGGGCGGGCTCGTCGCGATCCTGCGCAAGACCCTGGTATCGCTGATCCGAAATCCGGTGGTCGTGGCGATGGCCGCGGGCTTGGCCTGGAGCCTGGCGGACCTACCCATGCCCGGCCTGCTCGACCGCTTTCTCGATTTGCTGGGGCGGGGCGCGGTGCCCTGCGCCCTCTTCGCCCTGGGAGCGACCATGGCGGGCTACCGGATCGCGGGCGATCTCAAGGACAGCGCCGCCATCGTCGCGCTCAAGCTCGGTCTGCATCCCTTTATCGTCTGGCTGTTGGCCACGCAGGTTTTCGCCCTGTCGCCTCTGCACACCGCCGTCGCCACCATCGTCGCCGCGCTGCCGGTCGGCGTAAACGTCTTCATCCTCGCCCGCGCCTACGACACCTATGTCCGGCGTTCGGCGTCCGCCGTGCTGATCTCGACCGCCCTTTCGGTCCTGACGACCGGGTTGGTGTTGGCGCAGTTCGCCCCTGGCCCATGACCCAAAGCCTGCTACCATCTCGGGATTCGGGAGGGGCCGCATGGACGATGTCTATCGCTATATCGACGAGAACGCGCCGCGTTTTCTGGACGAGTTGAAGGTGCTGCTGCGCATTCCCTCCGTCGCCACGGATTCGGAGGCGGTGGGCCAGGCCTCCAGGGCTTTGAAGGATCATCTCGATGCGGTCGGCATGCCGTCCGACCTGATGGAGTCGACCGGCAATCCGATGGTGGTCGGGCGGAAGCCGGGGGCCGACGGGGCGCCACGGGTCCTGCTTTACGGCCATTACGACGTGATGCCGGCGGGCAAGCGCGAACTCTGGGATTCCGAGCCCTTCGAGCCGACCGAGCGGGACGGGCGCATCTATTGCCGGGGGGTGGGCGACAACAAGGCCCAGCATTTCGCCCATATCAAGGCGCTGGAGGCGCTGCGGGCCTGCGGGGTCGAGACGCCGCCCCTGAAGATCGTCCTCGAAGGCGAGGAAGAGACGGGCAGCGAAAGCCTGCCCGGCTTCGTCAAGGACCATCGCGAACTGCTGGCTGCCGAACTGTGCTACGCCGCCGACGGCCCGCGCCACGAATCGAACCGGCCGACCGTCTATCTCGGCTGCCGGGGGGTCCTGGGCCTCGAACTCTATGTCGAAGGCATCGGCCGCGACGTCCATTCCGGCAACCGGGGCAACATCGTGCCCAACCCGGCCTGGAAGCTGGTTCATGTCCTCGCCTCCATGCGCGACCCCAAGGGCCGCGTGACGATCGAGGGCTTCGAGGACGACGTGATCCCGCCGACCAATGCCGAGCGGGTCCTCCTTTCCGAACTGCCCTATGACGGGCCGGGCATGGCGGGTGATCTGGGAGTGCCGGAACTGGCCGGCCTCGCCCCCGCCGAGTACTACGAACGCCTCATGTTCAAGCCGACCCTGACGATCAACGGGCTGGTCGGGGGCTATACCGGCGAGGGGGGGATGACCGTCATTCCCGGCCGCTGCTCGGTCAAGATGGATATCCGCATGGTGGTCAACCAGGATCCGGAGCGCATGACCGCCCTGGTGCGCCGGCATCTCGACAAGCACGGCTTCGAGGACGTGAAGATCGAGGTGCACGACGCCATGAAGCCGTCGCGCACCGATCTTGAGAACCGCTATGCCGATACCATCGTGAGGGCGGTGCGCGAGGCTTCGGGCGAGGAACCGGTGGTCTGGCCTTCCCTCGGCGGCAGCATCCCGCAATACGCTTTCGTCGAGGGCCTGGGCACGCCCTGCATCTGGAGCGCCTACGCCAATTGGGACGAGGCCAACCACGCGCCCAACGAGAACGTCCATATCCACCTGTTCCTGCAGGCGGTGAAGATGAGCGCGAACGTGTTCAACCACCTGCGCGAGGCGAGGGCTTAGGTGGGCGCCGCGCCATGAACGACGACAAGCAACACGGCTGGAATTTCTGGTACTTCGTCGCCGCGCTCTTCGGAATCCTGCTGTTCCAGCATTTCTTCGTTCAGAGTCAGGTCGTCGAACCGGTCGCCTATAGCGAGTTCCTCGACCAGGTGCGCGCGGGCAAGGTCGCCGAGGTCACGGTGACCGAGAACCGGGTGCGCGGCACCCTGCGCTCGACGGCGGAGGGGACGCCTAAGGAAATCATCGCGACCCGGGTCGATCCCGAACTGGAAACCGAGCTGGCGAAGCACGGCGTCGTCGTGCGCGGGCAGGTCGAGAGCACTTTCCTGCGCGATCTGCTGGGCTGGATCGTACCGATGCTGTTGTTCCTCGGGATCTGGCTGTTCGTCTTCCGCCGTTTCGCCTCTTCGGGTGGTTTCGGTACGGGCAGCGGGTTGATGTCGATCGGCAAAAGCAAGGCGAAGATCTATGTCGAGAAGGACACCAAGGTGACCTTCGAGGATGTCGCCGGGGTCGACGAGGCGAAGGAGGAATTGCAGGAACTGATCGCATTTCTGAAGGATCCGGGCACCTATGGGAGGCTTGGCGCGCGCGCGGCCAAGGGCGTGTTGCTGGTCGGCCCGCCGGGCACCGGCAAGACCCTGCTGGCACGCGCCGTGGCGGGCGAGGCGGGGGTCGTCTTTCTGTCGATCAGCGGCTCGGAATTCGTCGAAATGTTCGTCGGCGTCGGCGCCGCCCGCGTCCGAGATTTATTCGAGCAGGCCCGCAAGAACGCGCCCTGCATCATCTTCATCGACGAACTCGACGCCCTGGGCGCGGCGCGTGGCCTGGGCGTTCCAGGCGGGGGCCAGGACGAAAAGGCCCAGACGCTCAATCAGCTCCTGGCCGAATTGGACGGCTTCGACCCGAGCGAGGGGGTGGTCCTCCTCGCCGCGACCAACCGGCCCGAAATCCTCGATCCCGCGCTGCTGCGCGCCGGGCGCTTCGACCGCCAGATTCTGGTCGACCGGCCGGACCGGAACGGCCGCGTCGACATCCTCAAGGTCCATGTCCGCCGGATCGAGCTGGGCCATGACGTGAGTTTGGAGGAGATCGCGGCCCTGACCGCGGGGTTTACCGGTGCCGATCTCGCCAATCTCGTCAACGAGGCCGCCGTCGTGGCCACTCGGCGCAACGCCGTTTCGGTGGAAATGCCCGACTTCGTCGCGGCGATCGAACGTATCGTCGCCGGCCTCGAGAAGCGCAATCGCCTGCTCAATCCCCACGAGCGTGCGATCATCGCCCATCACGAGATGGGCCATGCTTTGGTTGCCCTCTCCCTGCCCGGCGCGGACAAGGTGCAGAAGGTTTCGATCATCCCGCGCGGAATCGGCGCCCTGGGCTATACCATCCAGCGTCCGATCGAGGACCGCTTCCTGATGACCCGGCCGGAATTGGAGGCGAAGATGGCCATTCTTCTGGGTGGAAGGGCGGCCGAAACCCTGGTCTTCGATGAGGTATCGACCGGGGCGTCGGACGATTTGACCAAGGCGACGGACATCGCGCGGAACATGGTCGTGCGCTACGGCATGGGCGAGGCTTTGGGCCAGATGACCTACGACACGGACCCCGCACCTTTCCTGCCCGGCCCCGAGGGCCAGGCTCGCTATTGGCAGCAGCGTATCTACAGCGAGGCCACGGCGCGCGAGATCGATCTGGCGGTGCGGGCCCTGGTCGAGGACGCTTTCGCGCGGGCGCGGGAGATACTGGGGCGCAACCGGGCCTTGCTGGATCATTGCGCGGAGGAACTGCTGCGCAAGGAAACCCTGACCGGGGCCGAACTGACAGCGCTGACCGCCGGGCAATTGAAAACTCAGGCGGTGGATGCCGCGCATAAGGGGAGAGTGTGATGAGCGGAGGAGTGATGGCGCTGCCTTTCGAGGCTGGCGAATACGAAGGGCGCATGGACCGCCTGACCGACGCCATGGGCGCGCGCGGCCTCGACGGCATGGTGACCTTCGTGCA
>JABIRQ010000455.1 GCA_018699755.1 Rhodospirillaceae bacterium
CTGTAGGGACGAAGCCCTGCTCGACCCCAGCATCCTCGAAACCCTTGCGCGCGGCCTCGTGGGGCGCGTCGGTCATGGCGCCCGGCTGGGCCGCCGCGATGACTGCGTCGCAGGCGGCGAGCTGGATGTCGTGCAGTTCGCGGGCACGCCGGCCGGGGTCGCCCAAGGCCATGTTACGGGCGATCGAGACAGGATAGCGGTGATAGGAAGCGCCGAACTCAATATGCATCAGGTCGCCACGCTCGATTCTTCGCTCGGTCGGCAAGGCATGGGCGTAGACCGTGCGCGGGCCGGTCACGAAGTTGGGCGGGCTGGTCGGCGAATCGCTCCCCGCAGCTATCACCGCGCGCACGGTTTCGGCCGTTACCTCGTACTCATCCGCGCCCTCTCGGATCGCCGCCAGGGTTGCCGCCAACCCCTTGTCCGTGATCGCCGCAGCTCGCCGGAACATCCCGATCTCGGCCGGCGACTTGATGACACGCAGCCAGCGGATGATGTCCGTCGCATCGACCGCCTGGCGTCCGGCCAGGGCCTCGCGCAGATCGTCGTAGTCGTGGGGGCTCAGGGCGTATTGCGGCGCCTCGTAGCCGATGCGCGTGCCCTCCGCGGCATAGTCCTTCAGAATGCGCGCGAAGGCGGCCAAGGCCTCCTCCTGGGGCCGCCCGCCGAAGGAACGCGCCGCGCTTGCGACGGCCGTCGGGTCGCTGCGCACACCCTCATGGGCAACAAAGCCGACCACCCGGTCGACCGGCAGCAAATCCGTCATCTCCGCCGAATCGCTGAACCGGCAGATGAAGGTCAACGGCTGGTTCTCGAGCGGGAAGAACAAGCATTGAAAGTCCTGGTAACCCTTCCCTCGAAAGCCGACAAGCCAGTTGAGGCTGGGCGGCGAGATCACGACCAAAAGGTCGATGCGCCGCTCGGCCATCTTCTCGCGCACCCTGGCATGGCGCGACAGATACTCCGCGCGGCTGAAATCGAGCTTCGCCCAGTCGGGCCGCGCATCCAAATCCTCCGTCGCTAGACGGGTCTTGCCTTTGGTCATCGCTTTTCCTCCCCCTAGACAACGTTCCTATCGGCAATGACACGTTAACAGCCCCGGTCGCGAGAATTCGGTTGTAATCTGCATCAGGAGGCAAGCCAACTTTGGTTCCAGACAGCGAATGCGCCAGCTTGAAGCTCCTTGAATACGCGCCGGGATAGAAGATGGCGTTGGACACAGAAGGCGTCGTAGACGGCAGCGTGGATCGAAAGGAACCGTTGGGTTGATCCCGGTGATTTGAACCGCTGCTGTTTTCGTTCACGCCGTAGAACGGGCCGGTGTGAATTCTCCGCTCGATTGTTTGCTCGCAATCCCTGTTCGTGAACAACAGATAGCCGTTCCTCGCGAATCGCAACGGCATAGGATTTGAGCTTGTCGGTGATGATGCGTTTTGGCGCGAAGCCCTGCTTCTTCAGCAGCTTTCCTAGCAATCGTCTCGCCGACTTAGCGCAGCGTCGTGGCTGAACCAGGAAGTCGAGCACCTCGCCCTCGTCATCGACCGCCCGCCATAACCAGTATCTCCGGCCGCAAATCCTGACGACCATCTCGTCAAAGTGCCAACATGCGCTGGCGCGCGGGCGGCCGCGACGGAGATTGCCCGCAATCAGCCGTCCGAACTTCAGGAACCAGCGGCGCACGGTCTCGTTTGAAACATCGATGCCACGCTCAGCGAGCAGATCCTCGACATCACGAAACGACAGTGTGAACCGCGCATAGAGCTAGACCGCGTGCTGTATGATTGCTGGTGGAAAGCGATGACGCTTGAAGGATGCCGGGGTCATTCCGAGACCGTACCGGGCCCTTCCCACGCCGACCACCGACTTAACGTGTCAATGCCGTCGTGTTGCCTGCCGAACGATTATGAGCCGCGCTAAACCGCGTCGAAGGAATCCATATGGGAAATCCCGGCTGAGTTCATCTGGGGAGTGTTGATCTAGATCAATAGCTGACGGATCGCGCCAGCGTAATTTGCCCGAGGGTTGGGATAGGCTGGGGCGCGGGGAGGTTGCGGATGCTGCGCCGGCCGGACGGCCTCGATGAATTCGCGGCCGAGATTCCGCCATGCGGCGGCGCTCTGGCCTCGTTCCAACGGTCGCGTAATTTCGCATGGACACGAGGCTTATACCGGCGAGAGACGATACCTGATGTTCAACTGAATAACACTACAGGCGGCCCCGGAGGACCAGTTCGGTCGCCGCCGCTTCTCTGCAAGCTCAAGCAACTCAACCCTTTCACTTAAAGGAGACGAAAGATGGAGCGATCCCTAGCGTGCGACCCGGCTGGACAATCGGGTGCGGACGGGGTGACCCGGTCTTTCCTTGACTGCCTGAAGAGCGCCCGGCAGGAAACGCGGCCGTTCGACTATTGGCTGCTGGACAACCCGCTTCCCGAAGGCTGCTGCGAGGCAATCGCCAGTCTGCCATTTCCGCCGCCTGAAGGCATGTCGTTCAAAGGCAGGCGTGAAATAAATAATGTCTCGCGAGTTTATTTCACACCTGAGAATCAGGCGAAGTTCGATGTCTGCCGTAGCGTCGTCGAAGGTTTTAAAAATCCAGGCGTAAGAATGGCGATCGAGGAGGCCACGGGTGCGGATCTTTCTGACGGCCATTTGAGAATTGAGTACTGCCAGGACACGGAAGGTTTCTGGCTTGAGCCGCACACCGACATTTTCGTAAAGAAGTTCACGATGCTGGTCTACCTCTCCGATGATCCCGCGCTGGCCAACGCGGGGACGGACATTCTGGAAGGTCCGCCGGATTTTAAATACGTCGGATCGGCGCCTTATGGGAAAAACAAGGGCGTCATTTTCATTCCGGGTAAGAATACATGGCACGGCGTCGGCCACCACCCGATCAAGGGCCTTCGCAAATCCATCATCATCAATTATGTCACTTCGGATTGGAACGACACGTGGCAACTGGCCTGAGGGCAGTGTCAAAGCAAATTGGCTTGAGGTGGGGAGGGGTGGTCCGTAGCCTCAGCGGATGTTAAATCCGTTCCGCTATTTCAATTCGTCGCCGGAGATCATTCGCCTGACGGTGATGCTGTACATCCGGTACCCGCTTTCGCTGCGCCAGGTCGAAGACATCCTGTTCGAGCGCGGCATCGATATCTGCCACGAGACGGTGCGGCTTTGGTGGAACCGGTTCGGCCTGATGTTCGCCGCGGAGATTCGGAAACGGCGCGTTGATTGTCGTTCATATTCGAACTGGCGCTGGCACCTGGACGAGATTTTCGTGCGGATAAATGGCGAGACGCATTATCTCTGGCGCGCAGTCGAGGCATGACACTACGGGTCTTCGGGAATGTAGTTCGGAAAAGGTCAGATCGGCCCCCTGATTTGAGCCTGTTAACCTTCAAAGTGTTCCCTGCTTTGGAGATCAGTTTCCCTGAAACCACGGAGAAATTCCCTGTTTGGTTTCTTAGGGAATTCCACCCGAAATCCTATATATTCCGCAGGGTTGAGAAGGGCCTGATCGTCAAACTGACACCCGAATCAAGCATATTCCCTGTATTTTCCCTGACTAACAGGGAATTCCTACCGGAGAAGGGTTCGCACCAGACTGCGTCCTCCGCCATTATTTTTTGGCAACATATTGAAATAACGCAATAATTTACTGGTGTTGGAAACTGGGTCCCACATTTGGTCCCACACTTCGATCGAGCTTGAGGCTATTTGGCCGTCGTAGATCGACATGGCCGGCGTGATCCATCCGCCGATTTGGTGCCTCGAGCAGCAGGGACCTTCTGCAAATCATTGCTTGCGTCGATTCGGGGCTGGCCTGCCAGGAGAATCCGGCCATACCGCTCCGGCTAGAAACAAGGGAGGCTGATATGGCTGACAAGAGCACTACCGACACCTTCAATGACGATGACCTTCTAGACGAGGCGCTCGATCACAGAGATTCTGCGAGGGCTTCTTGTAGCTGTTCGAGATAGGTCCTGACGCCTGCGATCGTCCCAGGGCCCGGTTTCGGCCCTATCATGAGCGAGCGGCCCGTCCCAGCGGCGGGCCGATTCGTTTTGCTGTGTTGGAACCTCGGCCGAGCCCACTCGGCCTTTGGCGGTGCCCGTCGGCAGCTTGGTCGCTGCTATCCGTGACATATTGCCGAGGCGGGGCCGGCACGTTGGCGCAGGACTTGCCCCGACACTGGCGCTAGTCCCAAGGCACGGTTCCGCTTCCTTCCTGGGACAGGACCGGCTCCTCGGGTTCATTCATTCCAACACGGGAGGCCGATAGGGCCGAAAATACGGGTATCGACACGATCAATGACGACGACCTCGGAGACGAGGCCCTCGACCGAACAGGTCGAGGGAAGGCGTTGGCCTGTTGTCAAAGCCCTTGCGCGGGTTGGCAGTCTTGCGGAGGGGGTAAGTAGGCCCTAGCCTCCGCGCTTGTCCCAGGGCACGGTTCCGATCCCTGGCGGGGTCGGGATCGGCGTCTCGGGGTCATCCAGTCCAACACGGAGGCCCACCACAGCCGAGAATACTGCGACCAGCACCATCAATGACGATGACCTAGAAGACGAGGCGCTGGATCGCATCAGGGGGAAGTCTTGTGGCACACAAGATACATTGGGGCCTGCGACGAGCAGCATGTCGGAGAGGCTCATGCGCTGATAGGTAGGCCCTAGCCCCTGCGCTTGTCCCAAGGTCAGGGGCCGGACCCTTCATAATTGAGCGGCCTGTCCCAGCGGCGGGCCGTTTCGACTTTGAGGCTGCCAAACGGCGGGAACAGTGCTTTCAGGTGTTGCAGGCCTACACTCTTCGCTCGGCAATCAGGTCATTGTCCGGCGCGCAAAATAGCTTCTGCATCCCGTAGCCGAAACTGTCCTTCCGCCGCCGCGTCATTACGGGTGCTTCTTCAGCCATTCGCGGGCCGGGAGGCGATCGAGCTTTTGGAGAACGCCGTCGGCAAGCCGGTGATAGCGGCGGTACAGGCGACCATGTGGCGGGTCGCGTGTCTCGCGGGCCTCAACCACGATTCTCCCCATAGCGGGCGTCTATTTGAGATAGATTGCTTCGAATAGTCGCCGCTTCCAATGGTCATTGGCGCGGGCGCCGCCGATGGCGTGGATCGGGAGGGCCGAACGCGGGCGTGCCGCGCCGGTGAGGCCAGAATTGCCATTGGACAGGGAGGCGGAATTCGGGAAGCCTTGGGCCGGAGTCATTGGGGTTGGGTGAATGATGACGAACGGAAGCGGGCCGATCGCGCCGTTGCTGCGCCGAGGGGCTTGGGTCGCGATTGTCGCCACCCTGGGAATTTCCTCCGCGCAGGGCGCATCCTGCTCGGCCGAGCGCCCACAGGCCCTGGCGCCGCAGGACATCGCCCTGTGCGAAAGCCTGGAGGCGGAAATCCGCGATCCCAGCGCCCTGCCGCTCGACGCATACGAGGAAAAGCTCGACCGTTTCCTCGGCGGCTATTGCCACCGCAACACAGCGGCCGGCTGGCAGCGGGACAAGCGGGTGCGCGACACCGGGCCCTTCACGGCGCGGTTCTCTGACGGGGCCTGGACGGGCGAATACCACGGCACCCATTCCCCGGTCGTGATCTGGTACAGCCCCGAGATGGTCGAATGGCTGCGCGCCAACCGGCCGGCCGAGGGCGGTGGCCCGGCGGAGCCGCCGCCGGTGCCGGACGGCGCGGTGATGATCAAGGAAATGTTCCCCGCGCCGGCCAGCACCTGCGCCGAGATCGCGCCGGAGCGGCTGTTCCCGACCGACGGCGCGGCGATCATGGTGCGCGACCGCGACGCCTCCCACGACGGCTGGTTCTGGGGCTGGTACGGCTTCGGCCCCGACAGCGGCTGGGCGCCGGACTGGCCGCCGCCGGAATCGAGTCCGCCGGCCAATATGGGCTTCGCGCAGTACTGCATGAACTGCCACGCCTCGGCCGCCGACGACCTGACCTTCGCCACGGCCCGGAACATTCAGGGCGAGGCCGGCGAGCCGTTGGTCTATCTCGACCAGAGCGGGGTGACCGTGGCGCCGCCCGGCTCCCACCACCGCGAGGTGGTGCTGCCGCGAAGCGCCGCGGGCCGTCTCGGCGAGCCGCATTACCGGCCCGATACCGCGGTGCTTGACGCACTGAGAGCCGACGGCCTGGCGCTCGAGACCTGGGACAGCGTCTCCCGGATGCCGTCGCAGAGCTACGACAACGCCTGGGTCGGCGCGGACGGGCCCACAGCCGCCGACGAGTTCCTGACCTCGAGCCAATGCCTCGGCTGCCACGACGCCGGCAGCACCGGGCTGCAGTTCGACATGACCGAGCCGAACCCCCATGGCGACGGCCTCCTCAACCTGTCGCCCTATGCCACTTGGCGCAGCTCTCCCATGGGGCTGGCGGGGCGCGACCCGTTCTTCTTCGCCCAGCTCGCCAGCGAGACCGAGACCTTCCATCCCGAGTCGAGCGACCTGGTGCAGGACACTTGCCTCGCCTGCCATGGGTTCAACGGCCAGCGGCAGTTCCATATCGACCGTTTCGCCGAGACCGGGACATGCGAGCCATTTACCCGCGACATCGTGAACGCCGTGCCCTGGCCGCCCGGCAATCCCGGCGCGGAGCACGCAAAATACGGCGCCCTCGCGCGGGACGGCATCTCCTGCACGGCATGCCACCGCATGGCGCTCGGCGGCGGCGGTGCGGACCTGTTGGCGAGGCCGGAGAATGCCTGCGTGGAGGAGCGCCAGGCGCGCATCAACCCGGACAACACCGGGTTCGCCCGCACCTTCACCGGGAGCTACCCGGTGATCGCGCCCGATACCCTCATCGGGCCGTTCGAAATGCCCAAGTCCAAGCCCATGGAGAACGCGCTCGGCATCACGCCGAAGCACGACGCCGGGCTTAGGCAATCCGAAGCCTGCGGCTCGTGCCATACGGTTCATCTGTCGGTTCTTCTCGAAGGCAAGGCCGTCGGTCAGATCTACGAGCAGACGACCTATCCGGAATGGGCGTTCAGTGCCTACCGGACCGGCGAGACGACGGCGGGCGAACTGCCCCACGGCAAGGGCGAGGCGGCTCAGTCCTGCCAGGACTGTCACATGCCTTCGCGCGACGAAAGTGGGACGCCGTATCGCAGCAAGATCGCGAGCATCCAGGAATTCAGCAACTTCCCGGAAACCGATCATCGCCTCGCGCCGGAGGAGATCGACCTGCCCGTGCGCGACGGGTTCGCCCGCCACACCCTCGTCGGCCTCAACGTCTTTCTCGTTAAGATCGCGCAGCAGTTCCCGGACGTACTGGGCATCCGCACGCAGGATCCGATGCTGGTGTCGCGCGGCCTCGACCCCCTGTTGCGCACCGAGCAGGCGATGCTCGACCTCGCCTCCGACCAGACCGCCGAATTGACCATCGACGGGATCGAACTCGACGCCAGCACCCTGCGCGCGAAAGTCACCGTGACCAACAAGGCCGGTCACAAGTTCCCGTCCGGCGTCGGCTTTCGCCGCGCTTTCGTCGCCTTCCGGGTGCTCGACCAGAACGGCGGCGAGCTCTGGGCCTCCGGCCGCACAAATGCTGCGGGGGCCATCGTTGACGAGTCCGACGAGCCCGTGGAGGGCGAGTATTGGTGGGCCGAGGATTGCTCGACGCGCCTGCGCCCGGACGAGCGCCGCCATCAGCCGCATTACCAGACCGTCACGAAGCAGGATCAGGTGCAGATTTTCCAGGAACTGGTCGCCGCGCCGCCTGAAGACGGCTCGCAAGCGGTCTGCGGCCATGATGCCGAACCCCGGGGCGCCCTGACGACGAGCTTCCTGTCGATCTGTGCGCCGGTGAAGGACAATCGCCTTCTTCCGAAGGGCACCCTGCCGCTTTCCGACCGGGTGGAGATCGCCAAGGCGCTGGGCGCCGGGGAAGACCTGGCCCGGGACACCGGCGCGGTCGCCGTCGGCGACGACCGGGATTACCTGTCCGGCGGCGGCGACACGCTCGTTTACGAGGTCGCGCTGGACGACCTGCCGCCGGGCCGGCAGCCGCAATCGGTCGAAGCGACGCTCTACTACCAGGCGACGCCGCCCTTCTATCTGCAGGATCGCTTCTGCACCTCGCAAAGCGCGGATACCAAGCGCCTCAAGTTCCTGGCAGGACATCTCAATCTCGACGGCACGGAGGCCGAAGGCTGGAAGCTGAAGGTCGTCACCACCGGGATCGTGGCAATCGATTGAGGCGGTCGGCGGATCGACCCCCGTCCGGGAAAGCCCCTTGCCCCGCTTTGTCATTCCATCTACTTTGCAATGGAAAGTCTCTAGGGGATCACGATGTCCGACCTCGACAAGGCCCTGGCCGATATCGTTGCCATCCGCAGCCGGATCGCGGCGGATACGGTGTTTCGCGGCTATGGCCCGGCGGCCCTGGCGGCGACCGGGGGGGTGGCGCTGCTGACCGCCCTGGCCCAGGCGCTGTGGCTCGCGGATCCGACGGCCAGCCCCCTCGCCTTCGTCCTCGGCTGGGTGGCGGCGGCCGTGGTTTCCGGCGGAATCGTCTGGTGGGAAATGCGCCGCCGCGCCCATCGCCACCATTCCGGCCTGGCCGACGCGATGATCCACAACGCGGCCCAGCAGTTCCTGCCCTCGGCCGCGGCGGGGCTCCTGCTGGCCGCCGTCCTGCTGCTCCACACGCCCGAATCGGTCTGGATGCTGCCGGGGCTTTGGCAGCTTCTGGTCGGCATCGGCATCTTCGCCTCGGCGCGGACCCTGCCGCGCGGCATCGTCCTGGTCGGCGGCTGGTATTTCGCGGCGGGGCTGGCCGTTCTCATGCTGGGCAGCGCCGATCATGCCCTGTCGCCCTGGACGATGGGCCTGCCCTTCCTGATCGGCCAGGGCCTGATGGCGGCGATCCTGCGCCGGGAATACGGAGCCGACGATGCCCGGGACTAAGCGCGGCCCCCAGAGCGGCCCCCAGCAGGACAAGACGGCGCCCTTCGCCTATGACGGACTCGACCGGGTCATCCACGAGAAGGCCCGGCTCGGCCTGCTCACCTCTCTCATGGTCAACCCGGAGGGCCTAGCCTTCGCGGAATTGAAGCGCCTCTGCGATCTGACCGACGGCAATCTGAGCCGCCATCTTCAGGTCCTGCAGGAGGCCGGCCTGGTCGAAATCACCAAGGGCTACGACGGCAACCGGCCCCACACGACCTGCCGCCTGACCGCAGCCGGTCGGCGCCGGTTCGTCGACTATCTCGGCGTGCTGGAAGGGGTGGTGCGCGACGCGGCCGAAGCGGCCGGGGACAAGTATGCGCCGGGGGCGCGGCGGGGCGTTCTGCCCGCCTGATCGGGGAGCTATTTTTTTGACAGGAGACTCTGCAATGCAAAGTGTTTTTCACTCCCGACTCCATGTCGCCGTCATCATGGACGGCAACGGGCGCTGGGCGGCGCGGCGCGGCTGGCCGCGCGCGCGGGGCCACGAGGCGGGAGTCGAGGCGATCCGGCGGGTCGCCGAGGCCGCGCCGGAGCACGGCGTGGGGACCCTCAGCCTCTATGCCTTCTCGGCCGACAACTGGCGCCGGCCCAAGGCCGAGGTGCGGGCGTTGATGGGCCTCTTCCGCCTCTATCTGCGGACGGAGACGGCGCGCCTTGTCCGCGACGGCATCCGCCTGACCGTGTTCGGCCGGCGCGACCGCCTGCCCGACGGCATTCCCGAAGCGATCGGCCGGGCCGAGGCCGAGACGGCGGGCGGCACGCGCCTCCATCTGCGCATCGCGGTCGACTACTCCGCGCGGGCCGCGATCCTCGCGGCCGCAATTCAGGCGAGGGCGTGCGGGGGTGTCGGGCGCGAGGCGTTCCGCCGCCTGGTGACCGGCGAGCCGGCGCCGCCGGATGTCGATCTGCTGATCCGCACCAGCGGCGAACAACGCCTGTCGGACTTCCTGCTCTGGGAAAGCGCCTATGCCGAACTCTTTTTTACCGAGCGCATGTGGCCGGATTTCGGCGCCGAGGACCTGGCCCAGGCCCTGGCTGCCTTCCGCGCCCGCGACCGACGCTTCGGCGGCCTCGCCGAGCCGGTCGCGGCGGCCTGAGGCGGCATAGCCTTGTCATGCGCATGGGGCGCTACCCCGCCAAGCCGTTACCACCTGCGCGCGCGAGCCGCGACTCTTCCGGTCGGACTTGCGAGGCTCCCATGACCGACAGCCATTCCCTCCACTCGGCGTTCCGGGAGAAGACCATGGAGTATATTTTCGTGGCCGAGTGTCTCCGCCATTTGTGGCGGGCCGGCGTCTTCAATGCCGAGGTGCTGCGGGCCGATGTGGACGCGGCCGATGCTGAGCTCTACTCGGTGACCTTGACGCCCGCCACCGCCTGATCGCCGCGCGCCAGGGCTTCGGGATCGATCGAATCCGGGGACTCGCCAGACGGGCCGGCGGCCGGATAGTCTCGGTCGTCGCCACCGTTCAGCGAGACGTCCATGCCCGCGGATCCGTCCGGCGCCTACGAACATATCCGGGTCGCGCCCATTGCCGGTGCGCTGGGGGCTGAGATCGGCGGAATCGATCTGTCGAAACCCCTGGACGACGCGGTCTTCGCCGAGGTCGAGCGCGCGCTGCACGAATATCTGGTCCTGTTCTTCCGCGATCAGCGCTTGAGCGAGGCCCGGCAAAAGGAATTCGGGCGCCGCTTCGGTCCGCTCAACCGCCATCCCTTCGTCGATCCCGATCGCACGGGTCGCCAGGACCCGGAGGTCTTCGAGGTTCGCCACGAGACGGGCGAGACCTACATCTTCGGCGAGGGTTGGCACATGGACCATACCTGGAAGCCGGTCCCCCTGATGGGCGGTATCCTGTTCGCGGTCGAGGTGCCGCCCTGGGGCGGCGATACCCTGTTCAGCAATCTCTATCTGGCCTACGAGACCTTGTCCGAGGGCCTGCGGGCCGCGCTCGACGGGTTGCGCGCGGTCCATGCCGCCAACCCGGCGCTCTATGTCGGCGATCCGAACCTGTCCCTGACCCCGGCCCAGATCGACGCCATGCGCGCGGTCCATCCGGTCGTGTGCCGCCATCCGGGGACGGGGCGCAAGCTGCTGTTCCTGCACCCCCATATCGTGCGGCGCTTCGAGGGCTGGACCGAGGAGGAGAGCCGGCCGCTGCTCGACTTCCTGTGCGACCATGCGACCCGGCCCGAATTCACCTGCCGCTTCCGCTGGCGCAAGGGCGATGTCGCGTTCTGGGACAACCGCGCCGTCATGCACAATCCGATCAACGACTATCGGGGTTTTCTGCGAGTCATGCACAGGGTCGCCGTCGAAGGAACCGCCGCGCCGGCGTGACGCGCTGCCGGAATGCGCTCCTCGCATGGCTTCCGGATCGAGCTCATGCGTGACAAATCCGCGGGCGAGGCGCTTGATCCGTTGCGACGGCGGGCGGCCAGTCCGCCCCGCGGCTTCCGATCAACCCGGCAGCGAGGGAGACTCCGATGCTTGCCAATGCTCTATTCGGCGTGAGCGATATCGCGCGCTCGACCAAATACTACGACGCGGTGTTCGCGCCGCTCGGCTACCAGCGGGTCCTCACCGGCGAAAAGTTCGTCGGCTACAGCGACGGGCCCAAGACGAAATTCTATATCTGCCTGCCGGCCAACGGAAAACCCGCCTCGGTCGGCAACGGCTCCCAGGTCAGCGTGGTGGCCAAGGACAAGGCGGCGGTCGACGCTTTCTACGCCGCCGCGCTCAAGCATGGCGGCAGCGACGAGGGCAAGCCCGGTTACCGGCCGCCCGAGAAGCAGACGAGCTATGGCTGCTATGTGCGCGATCCCGACGGCAACAAGATGATGGCCGTCTGCTCCGACCCGAAATAGCGCGGGCCGCAGGGTTCCGACCAAACACCTTATGCCCGGCGGCTGGGGTGCCGCCGGGCATGGCAAGGCACCGCTATTTGAGCCAGTCGTGCACCATGGCCCGCTGGACGAATTGCAGCAGGGCGACCAGCGGCATGGGCTTGTCGACCACGGCGAAGACGATGTCGTCCAGGTTCGATTGGTTCGCCTCGGCGACCCAGTCCGGGTTGCCGGACATCAGGATGATGCGCGGGCGCTTTTCCAGGTCGCGCGCGAAGGTCGCGAGGTCGATGCCGGTGAAGCCGGGCATGTTCACATCGACGACGGCGACGAAGGGTTGGTGTTCCTTCAGGGTTTCGAAGGCCGAGGCGGCATTGTTCTCGGTGTAGACGATGAAGCCGCGCTTGCGGAAAAAGTTGGCCATCTCCTCCAGGATGCCCGGTTCGTCGTCGACCAGGA
>JABIRQ010000096.1 GCA_018699755.1 Rhodospirillaceae bacterium
ACATGGTGGCCTGCCAGGTCGCCCATTCCCTGTTCGACGTCCCCACCAAGATCGCCCGCGTCCGCTCCCAGACCTATCTTCAGCCGATTTGGGCCGATCTGTTCAGCCGCGATCATCTGCCGATCGACGTCATCATTTCCCCGGAGATCGAGGTTGCGCGCGCGATCGGCCGTCGCCTCCAGGTTCCGGGCGCTTTCGATTCGGTGCCCTTGGCCGATGGGAGGGTGCGGGTGATCGGGGTCCATATCACGGACGATTGCCCGATCATCAACACCTTGCTCCGCCAGCTGACCGACTTGTTTCCCGAGTTGAACATCACGATTGTCGCGATCATCCGGGACGAAAAGGTCATCGTCCCGCGCGGCGACGACCAGATGCTGCCCGGCGACGACGTCTATTTCGCGATCGACAACGATCATGTCGCGCGCGGCATGGCGGCCTTCGGCCATGAGGAGAGCGAAGCGCGCCGGGTGGTCGTGGTCGGCGGCGGCAATATCGGCCTCTACCTCGCCCAGGAACTCGAGACGGACGCCCATCCCGGCGTCACCGCCAAGGTCATTGAACACAGCAAGGCACGGGCGGAGTATGCGGCCCAGAGCCTGAGCCAGACGGTCGTGATCCACGGCGATGCCCTGGATCCGGAAATTCTGGAAGAGGCCAATGTCGCCTCGGCCGAGGCCATCGTCGCGGTCACCAACGACGACGAGGTCAATATTCTGTCCTCGCTGCTCGCCAAGCGCTACGGCGCGCGCCGGGCGTTGACCCTGGTCAACAACATGACCTTCGAATCCCTGATCACCACCCTGGGTGTCGATGTGGTCGTGGTGCCTCAGGCGATCACCGTTTCGACCATCCTTCAGCATGTCCGCCGGGGTCGCATCCGGGCCGTCCATTCCCTGCGCGAGGGAGTCGGCGAGGTGATCGAGGCCGAGGCGCTGGAGACCTCGAGCCTGGTTGGCGTGCCGCTGGCCAAGGCGCGGCTGCCCAAGGGCATCATCGTGGGCGCGATCCTGCGCGACGGCGAGGTGCTTCTGCCGCGCCCCGATACGGCGATCAAGGCGCGCGACAGGGTGATCATTTTCTCGACCCCAGAGGCGATTCGCAGCGTCGAGAAGATCTTCGCCGTCAGCCTGGAATTCTTTTAGGCCGGCGGCCCGGCCCGGGCAGAGCGGCGACCGAGAGGACCGACCATGTCACGCATCGCCTATGTGAACGGACGCTATCTGCCCCATGGCGAGGCCGTGGTGCATATCGAGGACCGGGGCTACCAATTTTCGGACGGGATCTACGAGGTGATCGCCCTGCGCCGCGGCGCCCTGGTCGACGAGGCGCCTCATCTGGACCGGCTCGAACGCTCGCTCGGCGAGTTGCGGATCGAACGGCCGATGGGGCGGCGGGCCCTGTCCGCCGTGATGCGCGAGGTCGCACGGCGCAACCGGGTGCGGGAGGGGATCGTCTATATCCAGGTGACGCGCGGGGTGGCGCGCCGGGATCACGCCTTTCCGGTCGCCCCTCGCCCGGCCCTCGTCGTCACCGCGCGCAGCCAGGGGCCGTCCAAGACTGCGCCCGCCACCGGCGGCGTTTCCGTCATCACGGTGCCGGACATTCGCTGGGCGCGCTGCGACATCAAGTCGGTCGCCCTGCTGCCGAACGTCCTGGCCAAGCAGCAGGCGCGCGAAGCGGGGGCCTTCGAGGCCTGGTTTCTCGACGACCGAGGCCAAGTGACGGAAGGCTGCTCGACCAACGCCTGGATCGTCACGGACAAGGGCGAACTGATCACCCGCGATCCCGGCAATGCGATTCTGAACGGCGTCACGCGCCGCACGATCCTGCGCCTCGCGGCCGAGCGCCAGATTCGCCTGGTCGAACGGCCCTTCACTCTGGAGGAAGCGAAGGCGGCGCGCGAAGTTTTCATCACCAGCACGACGGCTTATGTCATGCCGGTGGTGCGCATCGACGACGCGCCGGTCGGCGAGGGCCGCGCCGGACCGCTCTCGAGCGCCCTGCGCGAAGCCTATTTCGACTACACGATCGAAGGTCCGGGGGGCGGGGCGGCCGAGGACGCGGCATGACGGCCGAACGCCCCGAGGCCGTCATATTCGATTGGGACGACACGCTGATCGACAATTGGGGCGCGATCCGCAACGCCCTCAACGCAGCCTTTTCGGCCATGGGGCACGAGACATGGACCTTGGCCGAGACGCGGGCGCGGGTTCGCCGTTCCCTGCGCGACACGTTTCCCGCCATGTTCGGCGATCGCTGGACCGAAGCGCGGGATATTTTCTACGCGACCTACCAAGCGGACCATCTGGAAACCCTGACGCCCTTGCCTGGCGCCTCGGAAACCCTGGCCTTTTTGACGGATGAGGGAATTTCCATGGCGGTCGTGAGCAACAAGACGGGCGCGCTGCTGCGCCGGGAATCGACCCATCTCGGCTGGGACCGGTATTTTG
>JABIRQ010000018.1 GCA_018699755.1 Rhodospirillaceae bacterium
CTCGCGGCTCGTCCGGCGCAATTCGTCGTCGCGTGTCCGGGCGAGCCGGCGCCAGCGCCGGCCGCCGTTCCACATCACCAGGGCGCCGCCCAGGAAGCCCAGGACGATGCCGCCGAAAATTCCGAGGAACAGGGGCGCTTCGAGGACATAGGGCAGGGGCCACAGCTCATAGGCGACCCGCTCCAGATTGGACACGGCAAAGGCCGCAGCGACGGCTGCGACGGGGACGACCACGATCAGGTGAAAGAGCCTCACCTCGACGATCCTCGCTTCCGCCCGGGCGTTCGGCGGATGCTAGTTGTTGATTCGCTCGCGCAGTTCCTTGCCCGCCTTGAAGAACGGGATGAACTTTTCGCCGACCTCGACCGCCGCGCCCGTGCGGGGGTTTCGGCCGACCCGAGGGCCGCGCCGCTTGACCGAGAAGGCGCCGAAACCGCGCAACTCGACCCGGTCGCCGCGCGACAGGGCGTCCGTTATCTCGTCGAAAATCGTCGAGACGATCCGCTCGACGTCGCGTTGATACAGGTGCGGATTCATCTCCGCGAGATGCTGGATGAGCTCGGACTTGGTCATGCCCTTCGGCTCCCCCTTCTGCCAGCCGTCGCGGGCGACAGCTCCCACAGTCACGACCGACGACGGAGGGTGCCAAAGCGATCCCGCCTCCGTCAAGTCTAAGTCTCTAAGACAACGCGATTTTTTCGCTCCGATCGCGAATGCCGGCAGCGTCTCTCGACGCTGCCGGCATCCGTTGCTCGATCGATTCGCGCTTCGTCAGTCCGACGTCTTCTTGTCGTCCTCGCCTGCACCGGCCTCGGTTTCGGCCTCGGCCTCCCCGTCGTCCGCAGGGGCTTCGTCCGCAGGAGCTTCGTCCGCAGGAGCTTCGTCCGCAGGAGCTTCGTCCGTTTCGGCTTCGGCCCCGCTGTCGTCGGCCCCGCTGTCGTCGGCCCCGCTGTCGTCGGCGTCGGCTTCGTCCGCTTCGGCTTCATCTGGTGCATCGTCATCCGCGTCCGGCTCGACTTGGGCGCGGTTGATTGCCGGGCCGAGGATCTCGCCCAGGCTCGCGCCGCTGTCGGAGGAGCCGTATTGGGCCATCGCCTCCTTCTCTTCGGCGATCTCCCGGGCCTTGACCGACAGGCTCAGGCGCCGGTCGCGCTTGTCGATATTGGTGATGCGGGCATCGACCTTCTCGCCCACGGCGAAACGGTCGGGGCGCTGCTCGCTCCGGTCCCGGCTCAGGTCCGACTTGCGAATGAAGCCGGTCAGGCCTTCGGCGACCTCGACTTCGATGCCGCCATCGGTCACGGCCGTCACGGTGCAGGTCACGATGGCGCCCTTCTTGAGATCGCCGGCGGCGCTCGCGAAGGGGTCGTCGGTCAGCTGCTTGATGCCCAGGCCGACCCGTTCCTTCTCGATGTCGATCTCGAGCACCTGGACCTTGACCATGTCGCCCTTCTTGTACTCCTTGATCGCGTCGTCGCCGGCCTTCTGCCAATCGAGGTCGGAGATATGCACCATCCCCTCGATATCGCCGGGCAGGCCGACGAACAGGCCGAATTCCGTGATGTTGCGGACATCGCCCTCGATGACGGTGCCGGGCGGATAGGTATCGGAGAAGCCGTTCCAGGGATTCTCGCCGATCTGCTTCATGCCGAGGCTGATGCGGCGCTTCTGGGTGTCGACCTCCAGGATCATCACCTCGACCTCCTGGCTGGTCGAAACGATCTTGCCCGGGTGGATGTTCTTCTTGGTCCAGCTCATCTCCGAGACATGGACCAGGCCCTCGATTCCGGGCTCCAACTCCACGAAGGCGCCGTAGTCGGTGATGTTGGTGACCCGGCCCTTGAAGCTCGTGCCGACCGGATATTTCAGCTCCGCGCCGTCCCAGGGATCGGGCTCGAGCTGCTTCATGCCGAGGCTGATGCGCTGGGTCTCCGAGTTGAAGCGGATGACCTTGACCTTCACGGTCGCGCCGATCTGCACGACCTCGGACGGGTGGTTCACCCGGCGCCAGGACATGTCGGTGACGTGGAGCAGGCCGTCGATGCCGCCCAGATCGATGAAGGCGCCGTAATCGGTGATGTTCTTCACCACGCCGTCGTAGACTTGGCCTTCCTCGAGATTCTGGATCAGCTCGGTGCGCGCTTCGGCCCGGGCCTCCTCCAGCACCGCGCGGCGCGAGACCACGATATTGCCGCGCTGACGGTCCATCTTGAGGATCTGGAAGGGCTGGGGCGTGCCCATGAGGGGGGTGACGTCGCGCACCGGGCGGATATCGACCTGGCTGCCCGGCAGGAAGGCCACGGCGCCCGAAAGATCGACGGTGAAGCCGCCCTTGACCCGCCCGAAGATATGGCCGGTGACGCGCTCGTTGTTCTTGTAGGCCTGTTCCAGCACGGTCCAGGATTCTTCCCGGCGGGCCTTCTCGCGGCTCAGCACCGCTTCGCCCTCGCGGCTTTCGATGCGGTCGACGAAGACGTCGACGATATCGCCGATCTTGATTTCGGACTCGCCGTCGGCGCCCATGAACTCCTTCATCGGGATGCGCCCTTCGGCCTTCAGGCCGACATCGACGAGCACCAGCTCGTGTTCCTCGTCGATATTCAGGATCGTGCCCTTCACCACGGTGCCTTCGAAGGCTTCGGTGTTGGCGAGGGATTCCTCGAGCATGGCGGCGAAATCGTCGGTGCCGGCGTCCGGCGCCGTCTGGGTCTCGGTCATATCTGTCATTTGCCTCGGTTGTCCTTCCAACTATCCAACTATTCAGGCCAGCCGGTTGTCTCCGGCGGTCTTGCGGTTTCGATCAAACACAGGCCGGACACATCCATCGGGGCACTTCGCCCCTTTCGGATCGCATCCGGGACTCCGACGCGCCTTGGGCTCCAGGCCCAGATGCGCCGTCAGCCAATTTTTCGATTTATATATTCGAGGGCCGCAGCGAAGACCGCATCCGCATCGAGATCGCTGGTATCCAGCACGATCGCGTCATCCGCGGCGACCAGGGGCGCCACGCTGCGCTGGCTGTCGCGCGCGTCGCGTTCCCGCATATCCTGTAGGACGCGCGCATATATAGCGATCCCGCCCCCTCCCTGCAACTCTTCGGATCGGCGCCTTGCGCGCACTTCGTCCGAGGCGGTGACGAACAGTTTCACCGTCGCGTCGGGGCAGACCACCGTGCCGATGTCGCGGCCGTCGATCACGGCGCCCGACTTGCCGCCCGGCGGCGTGCGGGCGAAGGCCCGCTGGAAGTCGAGCAGCGCCCGGCGCACCGGCGCCATGGCCGCGACGATCGAGGCAGCCTTGCCCGTCGCCTCCTCGCGCAGAGCCGGGTCGGCCAGCTCGTCCGGCCGCAGGGTCTGGGCCGCGGCCAGGGCCAGGTCTTCGTCGGCCGGGTCCTGGCCGACCCGCAGCATTTTGAGAGCGACGGCCCGGTAGAGGCTGCCGCTGTCCAGATGGGCCAGATCGAAATGGGCGGCGAGCCGTTTGGCCAAAGTGCCCTTGCCCGCCGCCGAGGGGCCGTCGATTGCGATGATCATGGCGCGACGATCACGACGCCTCGTCCTCGCATTCGATCCGGGCGCCCAGCCCAGCCATCAGATCGGTGAAGCCGGGAAAGCTGGTGGCGATGGTCTCGGCTCCGGTCACCCGAACGGGCGCCGCGGCGCCGAGCCCGAGCACGAGAAAGGCCATGGCGATGCGGTGGTCGTGGTTGGCGCCGACCGTGGCGCCGCCCGCCGGCGGGCGTCCCGCGCCGTGAATCAGGATGTCCTCCCCCTCCGCCTCGACCCGCGCGCCGCAGGCGGCGAGGCCTTCGAGGATGGCGGCGAAGCGGTCGCTTTCCTTGACCCGCAATTCGCCCAGGCCGCGCAGGCGGCTCGTGCCCTCCGCCGCGGCGGCGAGCACGGCGAGGATCGGAAATTCGTCGATCATGCTGGGTGCGCGCTCGGGCGGGGTATCCGCGGCGCGCAAGGGGCCGCTTCGCACGGCGATGTCGGCGACCGGCTCGCCCGCTTCCTCGCGCGGGTTCGTCAGGGCGATATCCGCGCCCATTTCCTCGAGGGTCGTGAGCAGGCCCGCCCGCAGCGGGTTGATTCCGACGTCGGGCAGAACGACGGCCGAATCGGGACACAGCAGCGCGGCCGCCATGGGAAAGGCCGCGGAAGAGATGTCGGCCGGCACGCGCACCGCGCGCCCCGCCAGTTCGGGTTCGCCCGCCAGGCGCACGGCGCGGCCTTTCCCGGTGTCCTCGATCGTGATCCGGGCGCCGAAATGGCCCAGCATCCGCTCGGTATGGTCCCGGGTCGGCAGGGCTTCGATCACGGTGGTTTCCCCCGGCGCGTTCAAGGCGGCCAGCAGGATCGCCGATTTCACCTGGGCCGAGGCGACCGGCGGGGCATAGTGGATCGGCAAGGCCTCCGCGGCGCCCATGACGGTGAGCGGCAGGCGGCCGCCCGCCCGCGCGACGAAGCGCGCGCCCATCTGTTCCAGGGGGGCGGTGACGCGGTCCATCGGGCGTCGCCGCAGGGATTCGTCGCCGGTCAGGACGCTGGAGAAAGGATGGCTGGCCAGGAGGCCGAGCAGCAGGCGCACGCCGGTCCCCGAATTGCCCATGTCGAGAACGCGGTCCGGCTCGGCCAGGCCGCCGGTGCCGAGGCCGGCGACCCGCCAGGACCCGGGGCCTTCACGGCGCACGGCCGCGCCCAGGGCGGCGGCGGCGGCGGCGGTCGCCAGCACGTCTTCGCCCTCGAGCAGCCCTTCGATCGCCGTTTCGCCCGTCGCGACGGCGCCGAG
>JABIRQ010000241.1 GCA_018699755.1 Rhodospirillaceae bacterium
CGGGGCCCGCGCGGGTGCGCCGCCACTCGCGTAGCAGGAGGAAGGCCAGGAAACCGAGAACGCTGAGCCCGGCCGCCATGCCGATGAAGAGCGAGTAGTCGAACCGGTAGCGTCCGGAAGACGGATTGTAGACGGTGCAGAACAACCGCACCCGGTCGATCAGGCCGTCCAGGCTGAGGATGCTTGCCTCCGTGCCGAAGATCAGCGCCTTGAGCGGCTCCACTAGGCTGGGAGCCGCGAAATCGTCGCCGTAGACTTGGCGATAGATACGACCCTCGCCGTCGAGGATCGTCGTCTGCACCATGTGATCGTACCCGGCGGGTGAGGGCGTGAAGGCGAAACCGATGGTGCGGGCGAGCGCGTCGATCGTGGGGGCGTCGCCGCTCAGGAAGGTCCAGTTCGTCAGGCGGACACCTTGATCGCGCCGAAAGGCGCGCATCCGCTCCGGCGTGTCCTGGGCGGCGTCGAATCCAACCGTGACCGCGGCGAAGGCGTTCGTGCCGAACACCTCCTCCGCTGCCGACAGGGCATCGATGAGGGTCTGGGTGATGACCGGGCAGGTGTTGTTGCAGCCGGTATAGATCAAGCTGACGACCAGCGGCTTGCCACGGTAGCGCTCTAGCATTACCGCGCGGCCGGCGGTGTCGTGGAAGCGAAATCCGGCGACCTCGCGGCCGATGGCCGCCTGGCTCGTGGCGAGCGCCGCCTGCTCGTCGAACTGCGCCGCCGGGGCGGCGAGGACGCTCGGCGCGGCCAGTCCGGCCGCGAGCGTCATGGCGGCGATACGGCGTCGATAGGACACTTCGGCGTTCCTCAGCTGAGGAGCCAGCGGTCGAGCATGGCGGCGAGCAGCAGAAGGCCGAGCTGGGCAAGGGATGCATGGAAGTTCGCCATGGCGCGCGGCCGGCCGGGTTCGCGCACGAGGGCGACGCTTTTCCATAGGAACAGGCCGCCGCCGGAGATAGCGCCGGCGAGATAGATCCAGCCAAGACCGAAGAAGAACGGAAGGATCGACGCGCCGACCAGCAGCGCGGTGTTCAGCAAAATGGCGCGCGCCGCGCGTGCGTCCCCCACGACCACCGGCAGCATCGGCACCCCGGCGGCCGCGTAATCCTCGCGGAGGGCCATGGCCAGGCTCCAGAAATGGGGTGGGGTCCAGAGAAACAGGACGACGGCCAGCAGGATGGGCGCCGGGCCCAGGGCCGGATCGACCGCGGCGGCCCCGGCGAGGACCGCGAAACTGCCCGAAAGGCCGCCGACGACGATGTTCAGCCAGGTGCGGCGCTTCAGCCAGACGGTGTAGACAATGCCGTAGACGAAGGCCCCGAGGAAAACGTAAAGGGCGACCCAGGCGTTGACCACGAGCCCCGCGCCGGCGACCGCGACCGCCAGCAGCAGGAAGATGGACAGCAGCCACAGGGGTCCGGCCCGATAGGTCCCGGTCACGAAGGGCCGGTTCCGGGTCCGCGTCATGCGCGCGTCCAGATCGGCCTCGGCATAGTGATTGTATGCCCCGGCGCTGGCCGAGGAGAGGATCACCGCGAGGGCGACCACCAGGATCTGCCAGACGGAGGGTGCCGGCCCTGGCGTGACGACCAGTCCCGCGAGGGCGCTCAATGCGATGGCAACGCCGATACGCAGCTTGAAGACGGAGGCGAGGCGGCGAACTGTCGTCCTTACACCGCCCCCGTTCTCCGCTGCGAAATTCGTGGCCGCCATCGCCCTAGCTCAACAGCCAGACCTCGGAGAGGTACTTCCAGTTGACGAAGTAGTAGAGCACGAAGACCGTGAAGAAGATCAGCACCAGCACGGCCGTGCCCGGCAGAGCGAAGGTTCCCGCGCTGCCATAGCTGGCGACCGGCACGGCGGAAGGCGTCCGCACGGGCGGCGTGTAGAGCGTCGGCCAGATCGGCTCGTCCCCCGTCCGCTTGCCGAACAGCACCGAAGCGACCACCACGATCACGAAGACCAGGCCGCCGACGGCGGCAAGCACCGCGCTTATTCCGTTCAGCGCCATCATGAGATGGGCGGCTGCCGGATAGTCGAAGCTGAACACCGCGTCCGAGAAGGTGATGTCCCAGTGCCGGCGCGCCACGCCCAAGGTGCCGGCCCCCATCATGAAGAAGGAGATGCCGGCGACGCCGATGCCGAACAGGTAGGGCTGCCACTGGGCCAGTTTCCGGAACATGATCTGGCGCTGGAAGATCAGCGGCACCAGCAGGTAGGTGATGGCCATGAAGGCGAGGGTGGTGCCGGCCACCACGGTGCCGTGGAAATGGCCCGGAACGTAGATCGTGTTGTGAATGATCAGGTTGATCTGCTCGACGCCCATGACGACGCCGGAGATGCCGCCGATGAAGCCAAACATGACGAGCGAGAGGAACATGCCCGAGAAGGCCGGGTTGCCCCAGGGCGCCTTGCGCAGCCACTGGAAGATGCCCTTGTTATAGCCGTGGCGTCGTTGCGCCGCCTCGATGCTGCCGGGCACGGTCAGGCCGTGGATCATGCTGCCCAGCACGGCCAGATACATGGCGTAGCTGGTGTTGAAGATCTTCCACTCGGAGCTCAAGCCCGGCTCGACCAGCAGGTGATGGGCGCTGGCGAGCTGGAGGAACAGGATATAGAGCAGGAACGCTGTGCGGCTGACCTTCTCCGAAAGCGGCCTGGCCCCGATGACCATGGCGGCGATGGCGTACCACACGGCGACATGGGCCGAGACGTTGATCTGCTGGGAGGAATGGCCCATGCCCCACCAGATCAGTTTGTACATGAGCGGGTCGATATAGCTGATCAGCCCGATCGACCAGAGGAAGGTCGGGATCAGAATGATCGCGCCCGAAGCGATGGTGAAAACGGCGATGATGGCCGCAGTTAGCGCGCCGAAGGTAACCAGCGGGATGGAGCCCTCGTAGGTATTCTCCTCCTTCGCGATCACGAGCGTGCCGAAGAAAATGAAACAGGCGACCAGTGCGCCCACCGCGAACAGGATCAGGCCGAGATAGAAATGGGGTTCGGCCTGCATCGGC
Organism: Rhodospirillaceae bacterium; assembly: GCA_018699755.1. Taxonomy (GTDB): domain Bacteria; phylum Pseudomonadota; class Alphaproteobacteria; order CADEGL01; family CADEGL01; genus JABIRQ01. The sequence goes on from JABIRQ010000241.1 coordinate 3,027, forward strand.
GGATAGGAGGTGAACATCACGCTCGAAGAGCCCTGGAGGACGGCGACATTCGTCATCACCGCGCCGATCAGCATGAGGGCGAAGGCGAGCCAGCCAAGCTTGGGCGTGGCCAGACGCGAGCCGAGGAGTATCGCGGAGGCGAAATACAGCACCGCGACCTCGAAGAAGATGATCCAGACCAGAAGCACGTCGAGGCCGTGCGCGGTCAATGCGAGATAGAACCACTCGGCGGGCAGCAGATGGACGGAGGGCCAGCGGGTCAGCGCCACGCCCAGGCCGAAGAGGCCGCCCACGGCGAGAAAGACGATCGCGATGAAGGCGTTCGCCTTGATCAGGCGCTCCGCCGAAAGATGGACCTTGAGCCCTGTGGCCGGACAGGTCCGGAATGTGTCGGTCTGGGCCATCGCGTCCCCCTATTCGGTGACTAGAATTCGGCCGATCATCTGGTGATGGCCGATTCCGCAGAATTCGTTGCAGACAACGGAGAACTCGCCCGATTCGGTCGGCGTGATGGTCATGACCAGCACATAACCGGGATGGACCTGGACGTTGATGTTGGTCGGCTGCAGGGAGAAGCCGTGCTGCCAGTCCATCGAGGAGAGGTTCAGGCGATAGCTCTGCCCCTTCTCAAGCTCCAGGATCGGATACCATTCCCACAGGCGGGCGAGCATGTAGACGTCGCTGCCCGGCGGGGGATGGACCACCGGATATCCGGAGTCCTCGTCCTCGCGCACGGTGTAGGCCTCGATCATCTCGTCGACGCGTTCGCCGAAGGCCTCCGGCTCAATCCGGTAGGCTTCGTTCGACAGGTTCTGCCCGCCGGCCCCGTGCCAGTAGATCATCATGAAGAACATGACGAGGCCCCAGAGGAAAGCGACGCCGATCCAGATCAGCTCGACCGTCGCGACCTTCTCGTTCCACCAAATCCGTTGTTCGGGTGGATGGATTGCCATCGAAGCCCCCTACTGCGCGAGCGGAATCTGGGTCAGTTCGATCAGGCCCCACAGGATATAGAAAACCGTGGGGATCACGACGCCCAGGAAAAGAAGCAGGAACGGATTGTCGAGAACC
>JABIRQ010000017.1 GCA_018699755.1 Rhodospirillaceae bacterium
GCAAGGACGAGCGGCACGCGGAAACCTGCCGGGTAGGTGGCAAGCGCACCAGCGCCGCGGGCGAACTCGGTTGCCGCCTTGTCCGTCTCGCCGGCGGCGAGGCGCGCCAAACCGCGCCAGGGCGCGGCGTCCGCATTGCCGTCAAAGGTGCGGGGCAAAAGGATGTCGCGTGCGCCATCAAGATCCCCCGCGAGCTGGCGGATCGCACCCGTCAGAATGCGATTCGCCGGTCGGTCCGCAAGTTCAGGGTCCTCTTCCGCCAATCGACGAAACACGCCGTTCGCCTCGGCATGGAGGCCATGGGCGAAGTAAAACCGGGCGAGGTCGAGGCGACGACTCGACAACGTATCCGGCGACGCCAGGGAAATCGCGGCGAACAGCTCCCGCTTCCGGTCCAAGAAGCGATCCGCTCCGCCGCCGGCCCAGGCCTCGAAATCGAATACCCGCGTCCCGATCGAATCTCCGGCATCGCTTGCCGTCTCGTTGGCCATGGTCTCCGCCACGGACACCGCAAGGCCGCCCGGCGCCGCGATGCGCACGCCCCAGCGCCGTCTTTCGACCGCAAGCGCATCGGCATGGGGGAGCACGACGATACCCTGACCGGTGCGCAGCAAGGCGAACTGGGCAAAGGCCTGGGCCTCCGCCAAGCCGAGCCGCGCCGGGATGACCGGCACGACGACCACGGTATCGCCAACCTCCGGGTCGACGAAGGAAACGACATCCCCCGCGCCATCGAAGGGCAGCACGACAGCGGTCGCGCCGTCCGCCTCGTCACGGCGTTCGACGGTGAGAGGCCTACTCGGCCGCAGGGCGCGACGGCGAATCGTCACGACCCAGTTCCTCTCCTCGCGCTGAATGTCCGGGTTCAGCCATTCGGGCAGCGCAAAGCGCAGGGCCAGGCCCTGGCCCGCCGGAACCTCGTCGATCGATGCGACGATGTCTCCGAGGGCCGCTCGGGCCGCCTCAAGTTCGGCTTCCGCATGGCGGTCGAAGACCAACCAGACATAAGGCCCCCGGCGGAAAACAGCTGCAGCCACACTCTCCGCCCAAGCGAAACGCAGATCGGCGCCATTCTCGACCCGTTCGGCCGTCATGAAGGGCGGCTCTTCCTCTTTCACGAGAAGATCGACCGGCTTGCCTTCCTCGGCGTCGGCATCCTCTTTCCCGGCCGTCGCGTCGCCGGCGGGCGCCGGCGGTTTTCCCAAGAATGGATCGAACGAGGCCAACTTCGAGGGCGGTGCCGGCCGCTCGGCGGGCTCGTTTTCAGCGGACGCCAGCGCCTCGACCCCATCCGGCGGGGCGGGCGGAGTTGCCCCAGGCAACCAAAGGTCGAAATAGACGGAGGTTCCCACGACCGTCTCGCGCATCTCGAGATCGCGACGAAGACTCAGTGCAAGAGTACGCAAATCCGGCTCCAAGGTCGCCGTCGCGACGAAATCGGACAGGATTGCGCGCGCGCCCCGCAGGCTCGTCGTGAACGGCCGATCGAACCGGATCACCAGCCGCCGCCCGCCTATCTTCGCGTCGAATCCGACGGGCTCGGCCCAATCGAACCGCAAGCGCGCGAATCCGCCGCCTGTCTCCGCCGTCATCGCCACCGTTTCGACCGCCGCCCGGCCAGGCCAGGCGAACGGCAGGCTCAGGAAAAACCCGACCAGCGTGAGGAACAAGACCTTTTGGAACGCCACTTACGCCCCTCCCGCAACGGTCAGGCGGACGATGATGTCGACCCGGCGGGCCAAATCCGTACGCCGCGCTTCGGACATCTCCGCCGGCAGTTCCCCGAACTGAGAATCGGCATATCCGTAGGCCATGATCCGGTGGGGATACCCCGCCTGGTTCAAGGCCGCCGCCACGACATAGGCGCGCCCGAGAGACAGCTCCCAATCTCTGTCGCGATCGTCCGCTTCGCTCGGTTCGACAACCTCCGGCCCGGTATGGCCGGCGACGTCGATCCGGTTGCGCAGATTGCGCAGCAGTCCGCCCAACCGATAGATCGCCGCTCCGCCCCGGTCGGACAGCGCCGTCTCGCCCGGCGCAAAGAGCAGGCTGCCGGGGAAGGACACGACGATGCGATCGTCGCTACGCCGCAGGATAGCGTCCTTCAGGGTCGGATCCTTGCCTGTCTGCATCTCCAACACGCCGGACAGATAATCGAGATTCGTGCCTTCGTCGGCCGCGATAACCGGCAGTTCTATCATCGTTCCCGGGCCGGGATTGTCCTGCAGAAGGGCCGGATTCAGATAGCGCGACAGCTCTTCCGTAACCTCGTTCCAACGCGCCATCTCGACCGAGGACATCGAGAAAAGCATGACGAAGAATGTGACCAGCAACGCCGCGAGGTCTGCAAAGATAATCAGCCAGGCTTGGCGGGTGATGTCGAAATCGGTTCGCTTGGGCGGAGAGATCGTCGCCATCTAGGGGCCTTCTCCCACGGCGGTGCGCGCATCGCCGGCGACCGGCACTTCCTGGGTCAGGAAGGCGATGAAGATTTGGCCGGGCGCGCCGGGCTTGAGGCCGACGCCAAGACTCGATCCGGGTGCGCCCGCAGCCTCGAGGGCGCGCGCGAAAGCGGCGGCCCGGGCCAGGCCCAGCACCGGCGGGGCCGTGTTCCCATCCACCGGACTCGGGCTGCCGACCACGAATTCGACGTCGTAGCGCGTCCCCTCGGGTGCCGTGTCCAGCGCGCGTGCGATCCGTTCGACGAGAGAGAGTCGGCTCTCCCTGATCGCATCGCTCGCGGTCTCGAAAAGAGAGGCGACGGGAATGATCACGGTCATCAGTTCGCCGGGCCGGGAAACCTGGACTTCGGAGAGCGGAATCACCGCATGAAACAGGTTTGAGACGTCGTTCTGGAAGGCTTGAGCCGCGAGAAAGTCGTCCAGCGCCGATGGCATGGAGGGAATATCGATGCCGGTGCCCTTGCCGATATCGGCACGAAAGGTTGCGGTAAGGCTGCCAACGACGGCCTTGGTCTTGGTCTCCTCAATCTGCGAGATGCCGTTCAGCAGAATGAAAAACGCAAGCAACAGAAGATAGAGCCCGAGGAAGAGAATCGCCGAGCGGTCCTTGAACTCATTGACTTGGCCGAAGTCGATGCGCATGGCGGCCTGCCTTCGTCACGCTTCGCCCAAGGCGCGGGCGATCTGCGCTTCGAGCGTGCGCACGGTGAAGGGCTTCACGACGTAGCCGTTTGCGCCCGCCTCTCTCGCCATCGCAAACATCCGAGCCTCTCGCGCGACCGTCACCATCAGGAACGGAACTGCCTGATGGGTCGTGTCCCGTCGCACCGCGCGCAATAGATCCAACCCCGTCATGGGCTTCATCTTCCAGTCCGACAGGACCAGGCCAAACGTCCGGAACCGCATCGCGGCCAACGCCTCGGCTCCGCTGGAAACGAGAATGATTCGACCGAAGCCAAGATCGCGAAGCTGCGCCCTCAATAGGCGTTGCGCAGGCGGATAGTCGTCGGCGACCAGGACGGCGGTATCGGCGCGGGCGCGTTTGTGGCCGGCTCTGTCATCGTTTTCGACCTCGTCGGCAAAATCCACGTCGAGGGCCGCCAGGTCCGTTTCCGCCGGACTCGGCGTCGGATTCGAAAAGCGGTCCTCGGGTGTCATGATCCGGGCGAGTCCATCGGGCTCGGCAGCTTCTTGCGTTCGATCAACTCGGTGGTGACCGACTTGGCGCGCTCCGGTTCCATGGCCGCCAAGATCTTCGCGCTCTGCTGGGCGCGCATGCGGCTGACGACATCGAGCAGAACGTTCATTTCCAAGTCCTGGAATATCCGCGCCGCCTCCTTGGGTTTCATCGATTCGTAGATCCGAACAAGATTGCGCAGACGCTCGTCCTCTTGAGTCTCGTAGGTATCGAGATGGGCCTCGACGACGGTCCGCAATTCCTCCAACCGAGCGATCCGCGCATCCAGGCGCCGCTCGGCGAGTTGAAGCAGGTTCTCTCGCGTATCGAGGTCCTGGGCCCGGCGATCGAGCGCCGCGCGCCGCGCGCTCAAGCTCTGCAACACTTCCAGTTCGGCATCCGAAAACTCGACGATGTCGCGTCCGACCACGGCGTAGTCGGACGCCGGGTCGCCCGGATTGTCGGCATCGGCATCGGCGTCTTCCGGTATTTCCGCCGTCTCCCGGTCAAAACCCGCCGGCGATTCGGCCTCGGAAGCATCTTCGGCAGCGGCCACCTCCGCGACCCCGCGATGCAAATCATCGACCCTGAGACCCAACATCAGCAGCGCCGCGATCACGACGACGGGCAGAAGGCGAACCCGCAAGGCCATGCTTCACCGCACCCCGTCCAAAGCGGCCGCGAGGCCACCGGACCGCATCATGCCCCCTGAAGGCAACTCCACCGCGCCCGATCGATCGCGCGCGTCGGACGCCGCCGCCTCGAGGCGGTCGGCGACGGCCTCGCCTCTCTCGATCAGGAACCGAAGGTCGTCCGCCAGCTCGCCCCCCGCGCTCTCGGCCAGGCCATCCGCCGGCCGACCCGCGGCAGATCCGCCGGCTGCCTTGAGGGCTGCGATACTGGCCTCGGCCCGCTCGATCACGGCATCGAAGCTGGCAACGGCAGCGTGCAGCTCCTTGCCGTCGCGGCGCAGGCGGACAAGACGGCGATTGAGGATCGCCGCATAGGCGACCGTGGCCACCAGGAGACAGACGATCAGAAGGTCGAGCGCGATCCCGAGAGTCATCGGATTCCCGGAACTGCGGCGGACTCGCTCGCCTGACTGCCCGCCAAATCCTGAGCCAAATCTCCGGCCAGCTCTCCGGCCAACCCGCCACCGTTGTGGAGCGAGCGGGCGATCTGAACCGCGATGCGATTGCCGTTTCGGCCCATTGAGCCCGCGAACATCGGCACACCGCCGCAGCGGAGTTGGACCTCCGATTCCGGATCGACATTGAGGGTGATCTGCGATCCTTCCTTCAGATTCATGATGTCTCCCAAGCTCATGGTGAGTTGATCGACCACCGCTGCGATGCTGACATCCGTACGCCAAAGCTCGCTGGCGAGATGCCCTTCCCAGATCGTGTCGCGGCCGAACTTCTCTCCCAGGAACATCTGCAACAGCAGTTCGCGCACCGGTTCGAGCGTCGCGTAAGGCAGCAGGAGTTCCATGCGTCCGCCACGATCTTCCATGTCGATACGGAGCTTGGCGACGATGGCCGCATTGCCGGGCCGGGCGATTCGCGCAAAGCGCGGGTTCGTCTCCAGCCGATCGAAGCGGAAATTGACCTTGCTGAGCGGCTCGAAAGCCACGGACAGATCGTGAAGAACGACATGGATCATGCGCTCGACAAGGCTGCGTTCGATCGTGGTATAGGCCCGCCCCTCCATGCGGGACGGCGGGTTGCCGCGGCGCCCGCCCAGAAGGGTGTCGACGATCGAATAGATCAGGGGGCTGTCGACATAGACCAGGCCGAAATTGTCCCATTCCTCGGCCTTGAAGACGCCGATGATCGCGGGCAACGGAACCATGTTCAGGTAGTCGCCGAAGCGATGGGACACGACGTTGTCGAGGGAGACCTCGACATTGTCGGACGTGAAATTGCGCAGGCTCGTTGTCATCATCCGGACCATGCGGTCATAGACGACCTCGAGCATCGGCAGCCGCTCATAGGCGACCAACGTGCTGTCGAGGATCGCCTCGATCCCGCTTGCGGGCCGCGCCTCGGACTCGTCGTTGAAGCCCAGCAGGCTATCGATCTCTTCCTGGTCGAGGACGCTCGCGCCGGCGACTTCCTCGAAACCGGTTCCCTCGTCCTCGATGGCGACCCCGCCGTCGAGATCCGGCGTTTCCGTGTTGTCCGCCATTTCGGCCTTTCTTTCCTCCGCGCCCGTCGGTCCGCCCTATTGGACCAGCATTTCCTTGAACAATACGTCGCTGACCTGCGCGGGATGGACCGCCATGTTGACCCGCCGCAGCAACTCTTCGCGCAAACGGTAGATGCCCTCGGAACCCTGCAGATCTTCGACCCGAAGCTCGCGCAGATAGACTTGGAAATTGTCGACGATCCGCGGAAGCATCGCCTTCATCACCAGTTCGTCCTCTGGCTTCGCCAGTTCGAGGCTGACGTTCAGCTTGAGGAAGCTGAGCTTCCGACCGCTGCCGTTGAGGTTCACCAGCATGTCCGGCAAGTCGTAGAAGAGCGGTTGATGAACCTCGGCCTCGGCCGGGGCGTCGCCGCCTGCGAGCATGTCCATCGCGCCGCCCAGATAGGCGCCCGCGCCGACCAGGACGAAGGCCAGGATTGCGCCCGCAACGAACAGCGCTTTCTTCTTCGAACCGCCTTTCCCGGCGCCATCTCCTTCCACGACGGCCTCGATGCCGTCATCCGCTGTCTGGTCGGTCATTGGCGATCCCCTGTCCCATTGGGTCCCGTCGCTCCGATGCGACGCCCGCGCACGCGTATTCCTTCGACTGTGGGAGCGAGGCTAGGCCCGCTTGGTTAAGAAGAGGTTGATATGCTGGGGCGCGCGTGGCCGATCGGCAAAACCGGCCCGGCAAGGGCTGCCGTCCATAGCCTTCGGTCGAAGGCGAGTCGCCCATAACCCATTGAAATAAATTCTTTTAACCATTGGCACGACGCATGCAGCGAGGGCCGCCACATGGGCTCGCCACGGACTTGGGCGAGCGACAACGCAACGGGCCCGGTCATGGAGAACACCTCTTACATCTCGCTTTCTCGCCAAGCGGTCGTCCAACGGCAGATGCAGGTGATCGCCAACAACGTCGCGAACGCCTCGACCCCGGCTTTCAAATCCGAGCGACTGTTGTTCCAGGAATTCGTCGAACAAGCTGGGGACGGCACCGAAATCTCCTTCGTTCAGGACGTGGCCGTTATCCGCGATCTGTCGGAGGGCTCCTTCGATCGGACCGGAAATCCACTCGATCTCGCGATCAGCGGCGAGGGCTATTTCGCCGTCGAGACGCCGAAGGGAACCGAATACACGCGCAACGGCCGGTTTCAGATCGATGGCGACGGTCAGCTCGTGACCGGCTCGGGCCATCCCCTGCTCGGCGAGGGCGACCGCCCGATCGTCCTCAACCCCGGCGAGACAATGATCGAGATCAATCCGGACGGCGTGATCGGCACTTCGGCGGGCCCGATCGGCCGCGTCCAGGTGGTCCGCTTCGAGGACCAACAGGCCATGCAGCAGACGGAGGGAGGGTTGTTCGAAACCGACCAGGCCGCCCTGCCCTCGCCGGAGGCCAAGGTTATCCAAGGCATGGTCGAGGCGTCGAACGTTCAGCCGATCGTCGAAATGACGCGGATGATCGATGCCGTGCGCGGGTATCAGAGCACCCAGACCATGGTGCAGTCGGAACACGAACGTCAGATCAGCACCATTCAGGCGCTGACCGAACCGGCCTAGGCCGGCCAAGAAGGGAAGGAGGAGCACGCAATGCGATCGCTCAGCATCGCCGCCACGGGCATGCTCGCCCAACAGCTCAACGTGGAGGTGATCTCGAACAACATCGCCAATGTGAACACCAGTGCCTACAAGCGCCGCCGGGCGGAGTTCCAGGATCTCCTGTACCAAAGCCAGCGCCGCGTCGGCTCCACCTCCGCCGCCAACGGCTCGGTCGTGCCCGCCGGCGTGCAGATTGGCCTGGGCGTGAAAACGGCCGCCGTCTACCGGATAACCGAACAGGGCAACTTGGTCACCACGGACAATCCCTTCGACCTGGCGATTCAGGGTGAGGGCTATTTCCAGGTCGAACTGCCGTCGGGCGACACCGCCTATACCCGCGCGGGCTCGTTTCAGATCAGCGGCGACGGTGAATTAGTCACGGTCGATGGCTATCGGCTGCAGCCCGCGATCACCATTCCGCCGGATGCCGTCGACGTCACCATCAACGGTTCCGGCGACGTGCTCGCCAAGATTGCCGGTCAGGTCACGCCGCAGAATGTCGGGACGATACAACTCGCGGCCTTCGCGAACGATGCCGGGCTCGAAGCGACCGGCGACAACCTTTTCGTCGAAACCCCTGCATCCGGAACCGCAACGACCGGGAATCCCGGCAATGCCGGCTTCGGCACCTTGTCCCAAGGCTTCCTCGAGACATCCAACGTCAATGTCGTTCAGGAGATCACCAACCTGATCACGGCGCAGAGGGCCTACGAGATGAACTCCAAGGTCATCCAGGCTTCGGACGAGATGATGGCCCAGTTGAACCAGCTTCGATGAGCATTGATCGAAATCCAAAGCGGCCGCAGGGGAGCGCACGATGACACGCCTAAACGCCCTCATCTTGATCTGCGTCGCGGCTGTGTTTGTGCCCGCGACCGTCCGTGCCGATCTCGTCACCCTCAACCCGGCGCCCACGGTCGAGGACGACGTCGTGCGCTTGGGCGACGTTTTCGTGGGCACGGGCGACAAGGCGGACATGGCCGTCGGCTATGCTCCCGCGCTCGGCCGGCGGGCCGTGTTCGACGCCGTATGGCTGACCAAAGTCGCACGGTCCCAGGGCCTGGACTGGCGCGCCCGCAGCCGCTTCGACCGGGTGATCGTTACCCGTGCCAGCCAGATACTCGACCTGCGCACCGTCTCCGCACAGATCTCGGACGCATTGCGCGAGATCGGGGTGCCGCGCCTGCACGATGTCGAATACGACAACCGGGCCCTGCAGATTCATCTGCCGGCCAGGGTGCTGCCCACGGTCGCCATTCAGGACCTTCGCTACGATCCGGTGAGCGGTCGGTTCTCCACGGTTATCGCCGCGCCGGCCGACGCACCCACAACGCGCACGCCAATCGCCGGACGGATCCACGAGGTCGCGGAGGTGCCAGTGGCGATCCGTCGCATCGGCAAGGACGAGGTGATCGGTCCGCGGGACCTCGGCTACGAACGGCGGCGCGTCGATCGGCTTGGCCGCGACACCTTACTGGACGCCGAATCGATCGTCGGCATGAGTCCGCGCCGCGGCCTGCTGCCGGACCGGCCGATTCGGGTCGGCGATATCCTGCGGCCGGTAGTGGTGGCCAAGGGCAGCATCGTCACGATGACCCTGCGCACGCCGACGATGCTGCTGAGCGCCAGGGCTCGCGCCATCGAGGATGGCGGCCAGGACGAGGTGATCCGGGTCACCAACATCGCCAGCCAGAAGACCATCGAGGTCCGGGTGACCGGCCCCGATCAGGTCGTCGTCGAGCCCATCGCCTTTCTTGCCGCCAGGGGGGAATAGATCATGACCAAAAGCCATGCCGGCCGCCTTGCAGCCTTCGCCCTCGCCGCCGGCCTGCTCGCCGGGTGCAATGCGATGAACCGCATCGCCGATGTCGGCAGCCCGCCGCCGTTGACGCCCGTGAAGGACCCGGTCCAGCAGGCGGGGTATACACCCGTAAGCTTTCCCATGCCGGCGCCCATCAGGCCCGAGCCGCTGGCCAATTCGATGTGGCGGCCCGGTGCGCGCGCCTTCTTCAAGGACCAGCGCGCCAGCGGGGTCGGCGATATCCTGACCGTGGTCATCGATATCCAGGACAAGGGCGAGATCAGCAACGCGACCCAGCGCAGCCGGTCGGCGACCGAAGACGCGGCGGCCTCGCGCTTCTTCGGCTACGAATCACAGATGACGCAGCTTCTGCCCGAGGAGATCAGCCCCGGCAATCTGGTCGACCTGGACAGCGCTACCAGCAACAACGGCGCCGGTAGCGTGACGCGCGACGAGGATATCGAACTCAAGGTCGCCGCCGTCATCACCCAGCTCCTGCCCAACGGCAATATGGTAATCGCCGGCCGCCAGGAAGTGCGGGTGAATTTCGAGGTCCGCGATCTTGAGGTGCGCGGGGTCATCCGGCCAGAGGATATCAGCTCCACCAACACGATCGGCTACGACAAGATCGCCGAGGCGCGCATCTCTTACGGTGGCCGCGGCCAGATCACCGATGTCCAGCAACCGCGCTACGGCCAGCAGATCTACGACATCATCTTCCCGTTCTAAGCCGAAACCAACCTTCGCAGGAACAAGGGGGCGGCCGCTCGCGGTCGACACCTCCGTGGTCCTGCAGTCCTGGCACCTGAAGAAGGGCACCATGAAGACCGACGACATGTCCAAGGGCATGAGCGTGATGGTGGACGACAAGAGCTTCGTCGATAGCTGCTTCAGCATGAAGTTCGGCGAGACCAAGCCCGCCACGACCGAGCAACGATCTTCCGACCCACGCGCGTGGCCTCTGCGCACACTGGGCGTCCCGCTACAGGCGAGACGCCCTTTTTTTCATGCTTCCAGCCTGAGGAATCGAAATCATCCATCCGTCATGCGATTCGGACATAGCTGATGTGCTTAGCTAGCTATATATTATCCAGCTAATAATTAGCAGGCTTAGTAATTCTTCGGATGTATGGCGATTTATGCTGAAACAGAATTTCGAGCGCAGCCTTGGGTTCCTGATGCACGACGTGTCGCGTCTGCTTCGGACGGAATACAACAGGCGCGTTCGCGACCTGGGGCTGACCCGTTCCCAATGGCGCGTTCTCGCGCATCTTCATCGCAGCGAGGGCGTCACGCAGACCGAGTTGGCCGATATTCTGGAAATCGAGCAGGCGACCCTGGCCCGTCATCTGGATCGGCTGGAGGGGGCTGGTTGGCTCGAGCGCCGGCCCTGCGAGAAGGATCGGCGGGCGAACCGTCTTTTTCTGACCGACAAGCCACGATCGATCGTGGACCAGATGTTCGCCGTCTCCACCACGCTACAGGAGGAGATCATGGACGGTCTCGAAGAGACAGCTCGACGGCAATTGCTCGACGACCTGCAACTGATCAAGCTCAACCTGTTGGAAATCACCGCGGCCTCGGCCAATGGCGAATCTCCGGAAACGGATCAAGCGCCGCGCCGCGCCGCGAGAGGCGGATAGGACATGTCGAACAACGAACAACACGAATCCCAAACCGGGCAGCGCCCGCGCGTCTCACCCGTCAAGCGTCTGGTCCGCGTGGTGCTTCTGTCGCTCGCGCCGATCGTCGCCATACTCGTCGGCGGGTATCTCTATGCGACCGGCGGCCGGATCGTTTCCACCGAGAATGCCTATGTGAAGGCGGACAAGGTGGCGATCAGCACGGATATCGACGGCCGCGTCATCCAGGTCGCGGCGGCGGATAACCAAGTCGTCCAGGCTGGCGATCTGCTGTTCCGGCTCGACCCGGAGCCCCATCGCATCGCGCTCGAGCAGTCCGAGGCGCGGCTACGCACGGTCGCCGCCGAAATCGAGGCCGTCCGCGCCCTGCACCGCCAGAAGATTCAGGCGCTGAACCGCACAGAGATCGATATCGGCTATATGCGGCGCGAGTTCGAGCGCCAGCGCCAGCTCGTCCAGAAGGGCCATGCCTCCAAGGCCAAGTACGACGAGGCCGAGCATAATCTCGAACTCTCCCGCCAGGCATCGAACGCCATGCGCGAAGAAATATCCGAGGTGGTGGCCAACTTGGGGGGCGATCCGGATATCCTGGTCGAAAAGCATCCCGACTACCTTGCCGCTCGCGCGGTGCGGGACGAGGCTGCACTGGCTCTCCGACGCACGGAGATCTATGCCCCCATCGACGGCGTCGTCACCCGCATGACCATCCAACCCGGCGAGTGGTTCGAAGAAGGCGAACCGATCTTCAGCATCGTCGACACGGGCCGGCATTGGATCGAAGCCAATCTGAAGGAAACCGAGCTGACCCATGTTCGCGAGGGCTTGAAGGCGCAGATCAAGGTCGACGCCTATCCCGGCCTCGTTTGGGAGGCCACGGTGGACAGCATCAGCCCCGCCACGGGAGCTGAGTTCTCGCTCCTCCCGCCGCAGAACGCCACGGGCAACTGGGTCAAGGTGGTGCAGCGGATTCCGGTGCATCTCGCCATTGGCGAACGCGACAACCTGCCCCCCTTGCGAGCCGGCATGAGCGTCCAGGTTGAAATCGATACCGAACGCGACCGGGAAGTGCCGGGCCTGGTCAGTTCCGCCCTCGGCATCATGAAGGATCAGGACTAACCGGGCCGCCCTACCCGCGTGCGCCCGCTAGGCACGTGGGGCCGGCAGTCTTCCAAAACCCACCCCTTCCTGATCACCTGCATGGTGATGTTGCCGACCATCATGCATTCGGTGGACATCACCATCGTAGCGGTCGCCGTGCCCGCGATCCAAGGCGCGATGGGCGCGACCGAGGACGAAGTCGCCTGGGTGCTTTCCTCCTATCTGGTCGCCGTCGCCGTGATCACTCCGGCGACGGGATGGTTGAGTTCCGTTTTGGGCCGGCGACGCCTTCTGCTCCTCTCCATCGCGGGGTTCACCTTCGCGTCGCTGCTTTGCGGAATTGCCGACTCCCTGAACGAAATCGTCGCCTTCCGGGTGCTCCAGGGCGGCTTTGGGGCAACGCTGATCCCGCTTTCCCAGGCCATCGTCCTCGATAGCTACCCCACCCGCGATCATGGGCGGGCCATGGCCTTCTGGGGAATTGGCGTGATGGCGGGGCCGATCATGGGGCCCGTGCTCGGCGGCCTGATCACCGATCTCTACAGCTGGCGCTGGGTCTTCTTCATAAACCTACCCATCGGCCTCGCGGCACTCGTCGGCGTCCTCCTGATCGTGCCGGAGAGTGAAACCGCCCGGAAACGCCGGCTCGATTGGATCGGCTTCGCCACGCTTGCGCTGGGTCTGGCCGCCCTGCAGATGATTCTCGACCGAGGGGAGCGGCTGGAATGGTTCGCTTCGACCCAAATCGTGCTCCTTGCGCTCATCGCGGGCCTCGCGCTGTATTTTTTCCTGCTGCGCAGCTTGTCTCGCACGGACGCTTTCCTCGATCTGCGGCTGTTCCGCAATCGCAACTTTGCCCTGTGCCTGGCCCTTGGTTTTTCGACCCATGCCTCACTCTACGCGACCGTCGCCCTGCTGCCGCCGATGCTACAGAACGTCCTGGATTACCCGGCCTTTACCGCCGGCATGTTGTTCATTCCACGCGCGCTCGGCACCTTGGTCGGCATGTTCGTCGTCAGCCAGATCGCGCGACGGATCGACATGCGGCTTTCGATTGCGGCTGGCCTGTTGATCGCCGCCTTCGGAGTCTGGGAAATGGCGGGGTTCACCACCGAAGTGGGGCCGCGCGAGATCGTCATCACCGGGCTGATCCAGGGCGTCGGCCTCGGGCTCGCCTTCACGCCGATTACCGTGCTCGCCTTCTCCAGCCTGGCCCGCGAATCGCGAACCGAGGCGGCCGGCATCTACGCCATCCTGCGCAGCTTCGGGGCCAGCCTCGGTATTTCCGCCTTCGTCACGGTCTTTGCGCGGAACATGCAGGCCAACCGCGCAAATCTGGTCGAACAGGTTTCGCCCTACAACGAAGCGATGGCCGGAAGCGCCCTGCCTCGGGCTTGGAGCCTGGACCAGGCCGAGGGCCTCTCCGCCTTGAGCCGGGTGATCGACAAGCAGGCAGCGATGCTCGCCTATGTCGACGACTTCGCACTCATAGCGATGCTGACGGTCTGTCTGATTCCGATTGTTGCCTTGATCCGGCCTCCACGGCAGGCGCCGCCGGCCAGGCGCGACTGAATGGATTAGGTGCGACCCACGGCCCGAGCGACTGGGCCTGGGAAGTCAGTCGTCTCGGTAAGTGCGCTCCATGCGCTCGTGCCGCTCCTGGGCTTCTACGCTCAAGGTCGCGATGGGCCGAGCTTCCAACCGCTTCACGCCGATCGGCTCGTCCGTTTCGACGCAGTAGCCGTAGCTTCCCTCCTCGATCGA
>JABIRQ010000016.1 GCA_018699755.1 Rhodospirillaceae bacterium
TGCGGTCCGGTTTCCGGGATGGGCGACGAGGGTCGTCATGCGGGCCTGCCGCGTTCGAGTTTCCGGCTGCGTCGAGCCGCGCGGTCGGCGCCGGCCCCGACGATGGTGGGGGCGATGGTGGGGACGATTTTCGGGATCGTGGTCGGGATCACGTTCGGGTCCGGTTCCGGGAAGGCGAATTTTACTTTTGACAGGTGTGATGGATCGTGGCAATTGGCACCGGCCTGTCGCATGAAGCGTTGTGTCGGAGAGTGGTCGTGGCCAAGCCGGAATGGGGTACCAAGCGCGTTTGCCTGAGTTGCAGCGCCAAGTTCTACGACTTGGGGCGGGAGTCGATTGCCTGTCCGGCCTGCGGCGCAACATTCAAGCCGGATGATTTCACCCGCGGTCGTCGCGTCAAACCCGCGCCCGTCGTGGAGAAGCCCGCGCCCAAACCCAAGCGGCCCGCGCCGTCGGACGAGGACGATGGCGACGCCGTGCTTCTCGGCGAGGATGACGACGACGAAGATGTCGGCGACGACGATGACGAGGATGTCATCGAGGACACGACGGATCTGGGCGATGACGACGACGACGTCAGCGAAGTCGTGGTCGTGGTCGAGTCCGACGGCGACGACAAGAACGATTAAAACGCTTGCCCGGCCGGCCTTTTGGCTTGCCTTTGCCGCGCCGCCGCCTTTACTGTCCCGCCCCGCGCCGCAATCCCTGCGCCCGTTGCCCTGGGCATGGACCTGTCGGGCATAGACGCAACGTGTGAGGGGCTGGCGCGCGCGAATTCGGGGCCGTAGCTCAGTTGGGAGAGCGCTTGAATGGCATTCAAGAGGTCAGGGGTTCGATTCCCCTCGGCTCCACCAGTTTGGTTTTAAGATCCCGAAGGGGCCCGGCCGGAAACGGTCGGGCCCTTAGCTTTGATGGATCGGGCGCTTTGATGGATCGGACCTCAGCTCACCGGCGCGCGCCGGGCGAAGCTCGGCGTATGGCCTTCGCCGCGCACCGGCACGCCGCCCTTGACGCCGGTGCCGAAGACATCCAATTCCGGCACCACCGGACGACCGTCCGGGACCGCCAGCCAGATGCGCAGCAGATGCCGGCGACGTTCGTTCCCCGGTGAATCCTCGAAGGCGCTGCGCCCGTGGAGCATGGTGAAATTGTTCATGAAAACCGCTTCGCCGGGCTGCAGCGAAAATTCCAAGGTCAGCTCGGGCGCGGTGCATAGCGCGTCGAACAGGGCCAGGGCCTCGCGCTCCTCCGCCGTGACCGCTTCGCCCAGATCGTGCATCGCCTCGCCGACATAGGTGCGGGAATAGCGCAAGCTGACGAGGCCGTCGCGGCACGAAAAGATGGGCACCCGATGGGCCGTCAGGTCCGGCTCGCCCGGCTTCTCCTCGCCCAGTCGGTGCCAGGGCATGCCGCGATAGAGCGCGCGCAACAGATCGGGGCGCTGCTCGCGCAACAGATTGTGGACGGTCAGGCCGCTGACGAACTGGTTGACCCCGCCGGCGCTCCCCTGACGCAGGCAGAGCAGCCCGGCGAAGTCGGAGAAATCGGTATGGGGATACAGCTTGCGCCGCGCGCGATAGGCGCGGGCGTCGGGGTCCTTGTCGGTCACGTCGATCACATGACCCAGCCGGTCGCCCATTACGCTCTGGCTGGTCGGCGTGCCGAGCTGGACCGAAACCCCCCAATAGATCGTTTCGATATCGGCCTGATCGAAGCGCTCAACGGGAAAGCCGCGCAGCACGGCCAAGCCAGGCCCGTTTTCCAGGGCCGCGCGGACCCGGTCCAACAACCCGGCCGTCTTCGGCACGGGGAAACCGGCCGCCGCGATCTCCTCCATCGCCAGCCCCCGGGCGCGCACCCTGCGCAGGGCGGCTTCGATTTCGCCGAGATGCTCGGGCTCCAGGGAGAAGGCGAGATCGTCCTTGCCGCCGGCCAGGTCGGCGGGGCGCCAGGCGGACGGATGCCGGATCGGCGCGTCGTGGAACTCTGCCATTCGCCGCCTCTCTCCTCGCCTAGTCGCTTGAAGCCCGGCGCTTGAAGCTGGGCGCCGCGCCCTCGCGCGGGGCAATGCCGCCGGTCCGGCCCGCGCCGTAGATCTCGATCTCGGGCCGGGTCGGACGGGGCGTCCGCGACGCCATCCAAAGGCGCAGCAGAAGCCGCTTCTTCGCCGCATCCGCGCCGTCGCGAAAGGCGCTGCGGGCATGCAGCACCGCGTAATTGTTCATGATCACCGCCTCGCCCGGCTCCAGCATGACTTCGAGGCAGAATTCCGGGCTGCGGGCCAGGGCGTCGAAGGTATCCAGCGCCTCTTCCTCCCGCGCGCTCAGCGCGCCCAGTTCGTGGGCGGCTTCGCGGATATAGTTGCGCACGTAACGGCAGCTCAAAAAGCCCTCGCGTTCCGAGAAATGCGGAATGCGATGCTCGGTGATCGGGGCCTCGCCGACCGCCTGCTCGCCGAAGCGGTGCCAGGGGAAGCCGCGGTAGAGAATATCGAGCAGTTCGGGGTGGCGCCGCGCCATGGCGTCGTGGATCGCGACGGCACTGGTGAAGCGGCTGATGCCGCCTTCGGCCGCGCGCCGCACGCATAGGAACGAGACGATGTCGGACATGTCCGTATGGAGGCTCAGCTCCCAATTGGCGCGGTAGGCGCGGGCGTCCGGGTCGGTGTCCGTGACGTCGGTGATATGCCCCAGCCGGTCGCCCATCACGCTTTGCGAGACCGGGTCTCCCAGATGGCGGCCGACGGCCCAGAACATTGCCTCGACCTCGGCGAGCGGGCGGTCCGCGACGGGAAAGCCCCGCAGGATCACGATGCCGCGCCCCCGGTCGATCTCGCGCGAAACGGCTTCCAACTCCTCGGCCAGGCCGGGCATGGGCAGATCCGCGCGGTCGAAGGAGACCATCGGACGGCCGCTGTTCAGGATCGCGCGGGCCGCCTTTTCGAGGGTCGCGAGGCCCGCCGCGGGAATGTCGACGGCAATGTCCGCCTTGCCGGCCGGGAAATCGCCGGGCGTCCACTTGGCGGGGTCGGCGTCGTGGATCGGGGTCATGCGGGCACTCCTCGCTGCCGGCTGTCCATCCAGATCTCCATCCAGAGCTCCATCCAGAGCTCCATATTGTCGGCTGGCGCCCCGGACTCAAGCCCCGCTTGATCCTGTCTCGCCTTCTCCCGCGCTTCCCGACGCGCTAGTCTCGCCGCCCGGCGCTTCGAAGCGCAGTATTCCGGCTGGGAGGAAGCGAAGCGATGTACAAGAGCGCGGGGCGTCTCGTCCATCTCGATGGGGAACTGGTGCCTTACGAGGAGGCGAAGGTCCATATCCTGACGCCGGCCGTGAAATACGGCGCCAGCGTGTTCGAGGGGATCTGCGGCTACGCCACGCGGGACGGCGGGGGCGTCAATATCTTCCGCCTGCGCGAGCATCTCATCCGCCTCCAGCAGTCGATGCACATCCTGCGCTACGACCGGACCTACAGCCTGGAGGAGTTGACCGAGGTCGTCCTCGACACGGTGCGCGCCAACGATGTCCGCACCGATTCCCATATCCGCCTCCAGGCCCATGTCCTGGGCGAGGGGCTGATGGGGGCCTGCGGGCCGGTCGGCTTGTCCTGCACGGTTTCGCCGCGCGAGAGCCGGGCGATCGAGGATCGCACCAAGCGCGCCCAGGTCACCTCCTGGCGGCGCATCGACGATGCCTCCATGCCGCCCCGGGTCAAGGCGGCGGCCAACTACCACAACGGCCGACTGGGCACGGTCCAGGCCCGCGCCGACGGCTATGACGAGCCGATCTTCCTGACCCAGGCCGGCAAGGTGTCCGAGAGCGGGGGCGCCTGCCTCTTCATCCTGCGCGACGGCGTGCCGATCACGCCGAGCGTGACCCAGGGCATCCTCGAAAGCGTGACCCGCGATACCATGCTGCGCATCTTCGCCGAGGTGCTGGAGCGCCGCGCGGCCGAACGCGAGATCGACCGGACGGAACTCTACATCGCCGACGAAGCCTTCCTCTGCGGTTCGGCCTACGAGGTCAGCCCCGTCGTCAATGTCGACGGCATGGATGTCGGCGCGGGGGGGATCGGCGAGATCACCCGGGCCGTCTGGGACACCTACGAGGCGGTCGTGCGGGGTGCCACGAATGTCGATCCCGCCTGGTTGACGCCGGTGTTCGACGACTAGGACCCGGCGGCCTCGCCCGGGCCCGGCCCGCTTGAACGGCGGACCGGCCCTCCCCACATAACAAAACGAGCGGTGCCGGCGTGGCCGGGCCGTTCCGCGCGGGCGCCGACAAGGGCCCGAATGCTGCTCGCTTCGCTTACGAAGGAGGTTGCGAAATGGCGCGCTTGTCTTTGTTCAACAGCCCCTTGTTGCTGGGCTTCGACCGTTTCGAGGAGGCTTTGGAGCGGGTCTCCAAGGCGCCGGCCGACGGTTATCCCCCCTACAATGTCGAACAGACCGGGCCCGACAGCCTGCGGATCACTCTGGCCGTCGCCGGGTTCGGCGAGGACGACCTGACGATCCAGGTCGAGGCCCGCCAGCTCGTCATCCGCGGGCGCCAGGCCGAGGACGAAAGCGGCCGCGTCTATCTCCATCGCGGCATCGCGGCGCGCCAGTTCCAGCGCAGCTTCGTGTTGGCCGAAGGAGTCGAGGTGACGGCGGCCAGCCTGGACAACGGCCTGCTTCATATCGAGCTCGATCAGCCCCGGATCGAACCGAATGTCCGGACCGTCGAGATCAAGCCGGACGCGCGGCAAGCGAAGGGCAAACGGATCGATCACGACTGATGCGGCCCGGAAGGGCGCGAAACGAGCCGGGCCGGCTAGGCCGGACAGCGGAAGGAAAGACGATGATGAACACCGAAATCTTCAAGAGCTTGACGGTCGAGCAATTCGCCCTGCTGGGCATGCGCGACGTGGCCTATGTCAAGGACGTGCGGGTCGAAGGCCAGGCGGCCTACGCCATTCATTCGGCGGATGGCAATGCCGTCGCGGTCCTGGCCAACCGCGACGTCGCCTTCGCGACCGTGCGCCAGAACGAACTGGAGCCTGTCAGCGTGCATTGATATCCGGGGATTCGGGAATTCCGGGACCCGCTCGGGGAACCCGCTTCGGGGGTCCGCTCAGGCGGCGCGGCTCGTCGGCGCTTCCATCAGGATGTCATAGATCGGCACCGCCCCGTCGGCGGTGCGCAGCTTTTCGCAGGTCGCGTGGTTGCGCAGCAGGCGCGAGACCCGCGCCAGCGCCTTGAGGTGATCCGCGCCCGCGCCTTCGGGGGCGAGCAGCAGAAAGATCAGGTCGACCGGCTGGTCGTCGATCGCGTCGAACGGGATCGGCTCGGCGAGGCGCGCGAACAGCCCGTGCAGGCGGTCGAGGCCGGGCAGCTTGCCGTGCGGGATGGCGATGCCGTTGCCCACGCCCGTGGTGCCCAGCCGCTCGCGCTCGATCAGCACGTCGAAGACCGCACGCTCGGTCTGACCGGTCACGCCGGCGGCGATCCGGGCCAGTTCCTGCAGCATCTGCTTCTTGCTGCCGGCTTTCAGGTTGGCGACGACGCTGTCTCGAGTGATCAGATCTGTGATTTCCATCGGGAATCCGCGTTAGTTGTCCTTGGCCGGGCTGCCCTGGGGATCGACCCAACCGATATTTCCGTCGGGCCGGCGATAGACCATGTTGAGCCCGCCATGGGCGCGGTTGCGAAAGAGGAGGGCGGGAAGATCGCCGATATCCAGGCGCATGACCGCCTCGCTCACCGTCAGGCTGACCACCTCGGTCGCCATTTCCGCCACGACAAGGGGGTGGTTCGCCGCGTCCGCCGCCGAATCCGGCAGGATCACGTCGTCGTCGCCCTCGCCGACCTCGGGCAGGTCCGCGAAGATATACTGCTGGGCTGGCGTGGTCTCGAAATCGCGAGCCTCGCGCCGGTGGTGGTCGCGCAGGCGCCGCTTGTGCCGGCGCAGGCGCTTGGTGATCCGTTCCAGCGCGGCGTCGAAGGCGCCGTGGGCGTCGCCGGCGCGCGCATGACCCTGAATCTGGATGCCGCGCCCGACATGGACCGACAGGTCCGCGCGCACCTCCGCGCCCTCCCGTCCGATGACGACGGAGCCTTCCATGGCGTTCGCGAAATACTTCTCGGCCGCGGCTTCCAGGCCGAGGCGAGCGTGTTCGCGGAACGCGTCGGAGACGTCGAGCTGTTTTCCGGTAATCGTGATCTGCATATCTGCCAAGGCGCGCCGTCTCGGCATGGTCCCCACCGACGGCAAAGCGCCCATACCCCTCCAGGGCGCGGGACCATAGTGACGGCTCGGAACCGAGTCAAGTGACGGCCCGGGGCCGCCGGAGGGCCGGCGACAGGCCTGAAAAAGGCGGGTCGGCCCGCCGCGCGCAACGCGCAACGCGCAACGAAGGCGCGTGTCGCCGCCCTCAGCGGGCCAGGGCTTTCTCGCGCCGGCGCTGGACGGAGGAGGGAATGCGCATGGATTCCCGGTATTTGGCGACCGTTCGGCGGGCGATATCGATGCCGCCGGTTCGCAGCAGAGCAACGATTCCGTCGTCCGACAGGACCTTGTCCGCGGCTTCCGCATCGATCAGGCCGCGGATGC
The DNA here is from genome assembly GCA_018699755.1 of Rhodospirillaceae bacterium. GTDB lineage: Bacteria > Pseudomonadota > Alphaproteobacteria > CADEGL01 > CADEGL01 > JABIRQ01. The sequence goes on from JABIRQ010000016.1 coordinate 6,591, forward strand.
GGTGGCGCACGGCTTCCGCCGAATGGGCGTCGCCGTCGCCGGTGCTCGGGATCGAAGAGGTGAAGAAATATTTGAGTTCGTACATGCCGCGCGGGGTGGCCATGTACTTGTTCGTGGTCACGCGGCTGACCGTGCTCTCGTGCATGCTGATCGCTTCGGCGATGTTGCGCAGGACGAGCGGCTTCAGATACTGCACGCCATGGGCGAAGAATCCGTCCTGCTGGCGCACGATCTCGCTGGCCACCTTGAGGATCGTCGTGGCCCGCTGGTGCAGCGACTTGACCAGCCAATTCGCGCTCTGGAAGCTCTCGGCGATATAGGCCTTTTCGTCCTTGTTGCGCGCCGCCTTGTTGACGCGGGCGTAGTAGCTCGTGTTGACGAGGACGCGGGGCAGGTTGTCGCTGTTCAGTTCGACGAGCCAGCCGCCGGCCCCGTCCGGGCGCATCAGCACGTCCGGCGTGACCGGCTGGGCGACCGCGGCGTCGAAGGCGTCGCCGGGTTTTGGATTGAGGGCGCGAATCTCGCGCACCATTTCGCCCAGATCCTCGGCGTCGACCCGGCAGACCCGGCGCAGCTTGTCCAGATCGCGGCGGGCGAGCAGGTCGAGATTGTCGAGCAGCGCCTCCATGGCCGGATCCAGGCGGTTCCGGTCGCGCAGCTGCAGGGCCAGGCATTCGCGCAGATTGCGCGCGAAGATCCCGGAGGGATCGAAGCCCTGCACGGTCTCCAGCGCCGCCTCGACCCGCTCCAACGGGCAGTCGAGCCGTTCGGCCACCGCCTCGAGATCGTTGGGGATGTAGCCCGATTCGTCGACCAGATCGATCAGGGCGAGCCCGATCAACCGGTCGACCGGGTCCGTCACGTCGACCTGAAGCTGGTCGGTCAGGTGCTCGCGCAGGGTCGGATCCTGGGCGAGGGTGTTTTCGTAGCTGTAGTCGCTATCGGCGAAATCGCTGCGCCCGCCGCTGCCGGTCCAGGGCATCTCCGTGCCGGGCGTGGCATGGGCCAGGTCGCCGGGCCCCGAATCCGTCCACATATCCTCGTCGGCCACGTCGAGCGGGGCCTCGTTGGACGGCGCGGCCTCGACCGCAGCGCTGGGAAATTCGGTCTCGCCGTTCTCGATCGTGCCGTTCTCGGCGGCATCGGCGCCGTTTGCGGATTCGGCGCCCTCGGGCCGGTCGCCGCCCGCGGCCTCTTCCTCGACTCGTTCGAGCAGGGGATTGCGCTCGAGCTCCTCCGTCAGATAGTCCGACAGCTCGAGATTGGACAGTTGCAGCAGCTTGATGGCCTGCTGCAACTGGGGGGTCATGACCAGCGACGTGGTCTGACGCAGGTCGAGTCTTAGCGTAAGGGCCATAATGGCCTAATTCTTGCGAGGTATGCCCGTCTTGTCTACAGGCTGAACCTTTCGCCCAGGTAAACGCGGCGCACGTCTTCGTGGCTGACGATCTCCGACGGTCGTCCGTCCATCAGGACGGAGCCGTTATGGATGATGTAGGCGCGATCCACGATCTCCAGGGTTTCGCGCACATTGTGGTCGGTGATCAGCACGCCCAGGCCGCGATCCTTGAGATGGGCGACGAGGTCGCGGATATCGTTGAGCGCGATCGGGTCGATGCCCGCGAGCGGCTCGTCCAGCAGGATGAAATGGGGCTGGGTCGCCA
>JABIRQ010000015.1 GCA_018699755.1 Rhodospirillaceae bacterium
CCGGCGGGCGGAGCCTTCGCGCCGTTGCCATCGGCCTTGCGCTGCTCTCCGCCGTCGCCTCGGAATCGGCCGCGGGACTGCCGTCCTCCCTGTCCGATCAGATCGCCGTGGCCTTCTCGGGCTCCCAGGACCCGCGCTGGCAGGCCGACATGTTCAAAAAATGGCAAGGCATGAAGGATCGCAACAGCGCACAGATCAAGGCGAAGGGGCCGGCCTGCCAACCGGCGCGCGCCAGCGGTATCGGAGACTGCATCCTGCCGGAATGGGCGCGTTTCGTCACCGCCTTGAAGGGGGCGAACGACGCCAAGAAGCTCAACGCGACGAATCTCGAAATGAACCGCCGTGCCTATATTCAAGACCCCGTCAACTGGGGCTTGCCGGACTATTGGGCGACCCCCGTTGAGTTCTTTCAGCGCAAAGGCGACTGCGAGGACTTCGCCACCTCCAAGTTCTTCACCCTGCTCTATGCCGGGCTGCGCAACGATACGATGAAGGTGGTCATCGTCAACGACCTCAACCTGGGCATCGCCCATGCCGTCTTCGCGGTCGACACCGAGGATGGCATCATGATCCTGGACAATCAGGTCATGGCCGTCGTTCCGGCCGACCGCATCTATCACTACCGGGCCATCTACGCTGTCGACTTGACTGGCGCCTGGGTCTTTCGCTAGGGCCGGCGGGGCATGCGTTCCTCGATCGTCTTCGACCTTGCCCGCGAGCGGCCCGTCCTCAGGCCGCTCGCCCTTCTCGTGGTCGTCGCGGTCGCCATCCTGGGCGTCGTCGCGATCGACGCGGATATCCGGTCCACGCGCGACCGCGCGCTGAACGAATGGCAGATCCGCCTCGGCCTGGTCGCCGAAGAACGGGCCTCGTCCGTGCGGCAATGGGTCGCCGCCCAATTCGGCGAATTGGCCGGAATCGCCGAGAACGCCTCGGCGCAGATCTATCTCGGCGCGGCCGATGCCTCAAGCGATACCTCCGATCCGGCGGCCCTGGCCGAACGGCAATACCTCGAAAATCTGCTCGCGATCACCGCCGAGCGAGGCGGGTTCCTGCCCCAGGCGCCGCGCAGCCAGGTTCGCGCGAACGTCTCGCGGCCGGGTGTAGCGGGCCTCGCCCTCTTGAACAAGGCCGGCCGGCCGATCGCCGCGACGTCGGACCTGCCGCCCCTGGAGGGCGAGTTGGCGACCTTTCTCCGCGATGCCTCCGCCGCCGGGGAGCGCACGATCTGGCCCATGCGCCCGGGGCCGACGGGCACCGCCGTCATGGGCTTCTATCAGCCCATGTACGCCGCCCTGGGGTTGGCTGAGGGCAGCGAGCGGATCGGCGCCGTCTTCGGCGTGAAAGAGGCCGGGCCCGCGCTGTTCGACCTGCTGCGCGATCCGGTTCCGATCATCGCCACGGGCCGCTCCCTCCTGCTGCGGCACGAGGAGGACGGCAACATCCGCGTCCTTTCGCCTGTGGACAACACCTTCGGCCCCCTCGATCTCGCTCTGTCCGGCGAATCCTTGACACTGGCCGCGGTGCGGGCGGCGGCGCGGCCGGGCACCTTCGGCGAGGGCCGCGACATCCAAGGCGAGCCCGTGCTCTATACCAGCCGGGTTATCGAGGCGACCGGCTGGCTCCTCCTCTACACGGCCGCGCGGAGCGAGGCGCTCGGCCCGATCGAAGCCGCGCACACGCGGCGCATCGTCCTGCTGGCCGCCGCGGTCGCTGGGGTCTGCCTGCTGCTTGTCGCCGCATGGTTCCTCGGCTCGTCGCGCCGCACCGGGGAATTGGCCGAAAGTCTGAGGGAAAGCGGCCGCACGGTGGCGCGCCAGCACGACCTGCTGGAGACCCTGGCCAACACCCAGCCAAGCGCCATCGCCCTGATCGACTCGGACGACCGGATCGCCTTCGCCAATACTGCCGCGCTCGACGCCGAAGCCATCGACCAGACCGACATCCAGGGCAAATCGGCCGAAAGCCTGTTCGGTCACGCCAAGGCGCGCGCCATGCTGCGCGGCGCGGCGGAGGCCCGGGAAGCGGGTTCGGCCGTGACCCGCATGGAGACCGCCGATCCCGGCGACAAAACCGGCCGCACCCTGCGCACGGACTTTCTGCCCATCGCGGGCAAGGACGGCCCGAATCCTGTCCTCGTCGTCGAATCGGACGTCACCGAAATCACGGCCGAAGCGGCCCGGCACGAGGCCCAACAGCGCGAACTGGTCCGCTTCCTCGTCGGCCTGCTCGACGAGCGCGATCCGCATGCGTCCCGCCAGTCCGAGAGTGCGACGCGCATCGCCCTGGCCATCGCCGACGACATGAATTTGGCCGCGCCGGATCGCTCCGCGATCGACCTTGCCGGTCGCCTGATCAATCTCGGCAAATTTTTCGTGCCCGCCGAGCTGCTGCGCAGCGAGGGCCGGTTCGACGAAGAGGCCAGGGCCCAGATTCGCGCGGGCCATACGGAGGCCGCCGAACTGCTCGCCCTGGTCGCCGTGGACCCCGTCATGGTGGAAGCGTTCCGCGACACGAACGAGCGCTGGGACGGTGGGGGTTGGCCTGCGGGGAAAAGCGGCGACGAAATCTCTCTCGCGGCAAGGGTCCTGGCCGTCGCCAACGCGGCCGTGGCCATGGC
>JABIRQ010000310.1 GCA_018699755.1 Rhodospirillaceae bacterium
ATCGCCGATGATGACCGCCTCGGCATAGCGTTCGGCGACCGGGCAGTCGTAGAGGAAATCGTAGCTGAGGCCGGAGGTATGGGTCAGCAGGTCGGCGATGTTGATGGGGCGGCGTGCGGGCTCCAGCCGTTCGCTCCCGTCCGCCTCGCGGATCAGAACTTGACGGTCGGCGAAGGCGGGCAGGAAGCGCGAGAGGGGATCGTAGAGGCGAAAGCGCCCTTCTTCCCACAGCATCATCAGCAGGGCCGAGATGACCGGCTTGGTCATGGAATAGACGCGATAGAGCGCGCCGTCGGGCACCGGTACGCCGCTATCCGTGTCGCGCAGACCGACCTTGCCGCTGTGCAGCACCTTGTGATCGCGGGCGAGGCGCCATTCGATGCCGCAGAAGTTTCCCACGTCGATCTGGGCCTGCATCGCGCTGACGATGCGCGCGGCCCGTTCCTCGGAAAATATGCGTTGTTCGAGCGTCATTCCGCTTTCCCTCATGCTGTCCGGTTGCGGCAGAATAAGGCGGGGGTCGCAAAGAGGGAAAGGCCGGACATGAGTTTCGAAACCCGCATTCTGCCCGGCGCCGTCGACGTGGTCGCGCCTGACGGCTCCGAGATCCGCCTGCTTCCGGCCCTGGCCGGGGGCAGCATGGTCCATTGCCGCCTGCCGCCGGGCGCCGTGACCCTGGCGGTGCGACACCGCACGGTGGAGGAGCTGTGGTACGTGGTCGGCGGGCGCGGCGAAATCTGGCGCAGGCACGAGGCGCGGGAGGAGGTGGCGCCGCTGGTCCCTGGCGTCTCCGCGACCATCCCCCTCGGCACCCATTTCCAGTTCCGCGCCGCATCCGATCAGGCGCTGGAACTGGTCCTGGTCACCATGCCCCCCTGGCCGGGGCCGGACGAGGCCGTGCGGGTGCCGGACCACTGGGAGCCGACGGTGAGTGGTTGAGTGGAGTTCCTTGTCTATCAGCCCGTCATCGCCCGGCTCCTTCCGGGCGACCGAGCGCCCGTCAGTAGTGCGAGCGGCCGCCGGTGGCGTCGAAGATGGTGCCGCTGGTGAAGGAGGCTTCCTCGCTGCACAGCCAGGCGATCATGGCGGCGATCTCTTCCGGCTGGCCGTAGCGTTTCATGGGAATGCGCGAGAGCGCCTTCTCGCCGAAATCCTTGGCCGCCTCGCGGCCCATTTCGGTGTCGATGATGGTTGGGCTGATTGCATTGACCGTCACGCCCCTTGTCGCGAATTCCCGGGCCATGCCGCGAGTCAGGCCGATGATGCCGGCCTTGGCGGCGCTGTAGGCGGGCATGTTGGGCGTGCCCTCCTTGCCTGAATCCGAGGAGAGGGTGACGATCCGGCCATAGCCCTGCTCCAGCATGTGGCGGCTGGCGGCGCGGGCGCAGAGGAAGGTGCCGGTCAGATGAATCTCGATGATCCGGTGCCATTCGTCCTCGGGATAGTCCGGGGTCGGGCAGACCTGACCCAGCACGCCTGCGCAGGTCACCAGGATGTCGATACCGCCCCAATGGTCGACGGCGTCGTCCACCGCCCCCTCGACCTCGTGGCCGTGGGCCACGTCGAGGACGCAGGGATGGACCGGGCCCAGCTTGCTCAATTCCTCGGCCGCCGCCGCCAGGGCCTTGCCGTCGCGGTCCCAGATATCGACCTTGGCGCCCGATTTCAGAAAGCGTTCGGCCACGGCATGGCCGATGCCCTTGGCCGCGCCGGTGACGATGGCCTTGCGGCCCGCGAGATCGTATTCGGTGGTCATCGCCGGCCTCTCCTAATAGCTCGAGCGCGCGCCGGAGGCGTCGAAGACGCCGCCGGTGGTGTAGGAGCAGTCCTCGCTGCACAACCAGGCGGCCAGGCTCGCGATTTCCTCGACCTGGCCGAAGCGGCCCATCGGGATGTTGCTCAGCATGTATTTGTGATGCTCGGGCGAGGTGTTGCGGATGAGGTCGGTTTCGATCGCCGCCGGGGTGATGCAGTTGACCGAAATGCCGCTCTCGCCCAATTCGCGGCCCATGGATTTGGTCAGGCCGATGACTCCTGCCTTTGCCGCGCTGTAGGCCGGCATGTTGGGCGTGCCCTCCTTGCCCGAGATGCTGGCGATGTTGACGATACGGCCCCAGCCCGCCGCCAGCATCGGCGGCAGGGCGGCGCGCGAGCACCAGAAAGTGCCGTGGAGAAGGACGTCCACGGCCGTCGTCCAATCCGCGTCGGACTGGTCGAGAGTCGGCGCGACCTTGCCCATGATGCCGGCATTGTTGACCAGGATGTGCAAGGTATCGCGGGTTTCGACCAGGGCGGCGATGCTGGCCTCGACCGCGCGCGGATCGGTTACGTCGACCGTGGCTGTCTCGCAAGGGCCGAGCCGTGTCAGCACCTTGCCCGCCTTGGTCAGGCGCGCCTCGTTAGCATCCCAGACGGTCACGGCGGCGCCGGAACGCAGCAGCCGCTCGGCGATCGCCAGGCCGATGCCCTGGGCGCCGCCGGTGACGAGGGCCACCCGGCCCGCCAGATCGATTCGATTCACCCCTTGTCCTCCCTAGGACAGATAAAAGGCCAAGCTGGCCACCAGAAGCAAGGCGATGAGGGCGACCAAGGATCCCGTCGTCCAGGTCCCGGCAAGGCGGCTGTCCGGTCCATGATGATGATGGACGTAGGCGATGGCCCAGTCTAGCTGGCGCTTCGCATAGCTGCCCAGCGCTTCGCCCGCATGGTCGAGCGCCGGAACCGCGCGGCCCACGATGCGTGGGGCGAGCCGGCGGTACAGCCATTCGGCATCGATGTTCACACCCGGCAATTCCGGCGGATAACGCCCCGTCAGGTTGAGCCAGACGAAGGCCAGGGCAGAGAAGAACAGGAGCTGGGTCTGGGTGATGACATGGCTCCAGTCATAGGGGTGGTATTCGGCCTCGTAGGGCAGTAGGCCATAGAGGATGTCCGGGTAGCTGCCGATCCCGATACACAAGGTCGCGGCGATACCCATGGCCAGCAGCATGTTGATCGGTGGCTCGGTCGTGCGAATCCCCGAATCGTGGGCGAAGAAGGCGAAGAAGGGAATCTTAATGCCGGCATGATGGAACACGCCGGCCGAGGCGAAAAGCAGGGCGAGCCAGATCACGGGATAGCCCTCGTCCATCGCCGCCTGCATGACCATGGACTTGGAAACAAAGCCGCTGAACAAGGGAAATGCGCTGATTGAGGCCGCGCCGACGATGCAGAGCACCGTCGTGATCGGCATGGACTTGTAGAGCCCGCCCAGCTCCGAGCCGTTGATCCGTCCGGTCATGTGCAGGACCGCGCCCATGCTCATCATCAGCAGCCCCTTGAAGATCACATCGTTGAAGGCGTGGCTGACCGCGCCGTTGAGCGCCAGGGCCGTGCCGATGCCGATGCCGCAGACCATGAAACCGATCTGGTTGATCATGCTGTAGGCCAACACGCGGCGCAGGTCGTTCTCGATCACCGCATAGAAGATCGGGAACATGGCCATCGTCGCGCCGACATAGACCAGCAGTTCGGTGCCGGGATAGGCGCGGGCGAGGGCGTAGACCGCGACCTTGGTGGTGAAGGCGGAGAGGAAGACCGTGCCGGTCGGCGTCGCCTCCGGATAGGCGTCGGTCAGCCAGTTGTGCAGGAAGGGGAAGGCGGCCTTGACCCCAAGGGCGAGCAGGATCAGCCAGCCGGCGAACCCGGCTTCGAGCCCGATATAGGAGAACTCGAGGGACCCCGTCTCCCAGAGCCGGACCAGCGCCCCGGCGAGCAGGACGACGCCGGCGAAGACGTTGACCAGCAGATAGCGGAAGCCGGCGGCGATCGCGCGCGGCGTGCGCCGGGCCCAGATCAGGAAGACCGAACTGACGGCCAGCAGCTCCCAGAACACGAACAGGGTGATGAAATCGCCCGCGAAGACTGCACCGAGGGCGCTGCCGGCATAGACCAAGGCGGCGACCTGCTGGACCGTGTCGCGCAGATGGCTCGAATAGACCAGGCCGATGAAGGCAGCGATGTGGAACAGCCAGCCGAATAGCATGGACAGATCGTCCGCGCGCACCAGGACGAGGGTGTAGTCGAGAACTTGCACCGTCTCGTGCGGCCCGGGCGCGCCGTACCACAGATTGGCGAATCCCAGGACCGGCACCAGGATTGCCGCTCCTGCCTGCAGGCGCCCACGCAGGATCGCGACGATCAGCGCGCCGACGAAAAAGGGCAGGAACGGCGGGACGGCGAATTCCATCAGGCGCCGCCCC
>JABIRQ010000014.1 GCA_018699755.1 Rhodospirillaceae bacterium
GGTCGGCGCGGGCATCAACGGCTGCGCTGCGGCACAGGAACTTGTGGCCGCGGGCTATTCGGTCCTTCTGGTCGACAAGGGCGACTACGGCGCTGGGTCGAGCAGTAGGTCGACCCGGCTGATTCATTGCGGGCTGCGCTATCTCGCGCCCGGCGGCTCGCCCTACAGCTTTCTTTGGCAGCCCAAGAGGCTGGCCACGGCGATCCGCATGACCCGCCAGGCGATGCAGGCCCGGGCCGAGTTCGTCGGCCATTCCGAGGCCCGCACCCGGCGTTTCACCTTCGGTTTCCCGGTCTGGCGCGGCATGGCCTACAAGCCGTGGCAGATCGACCTGGCCCTGCGCATCGTCGAGGGGGTCGGCCCCAAGGACGTGCCGCTGGACCGCAATACCCTGTCGCCCGACCAGGCCCGCGGCCATCCGCTCTTCGCCATGCTGCGCGATCAGGACAAGCTGATCGGCGTCAACACCTACCGGGAATACCAGTTCAACTGGGCCGAGCGGGTCGCCACCGACATGGTGCTCGACGCCCGCCGGATGGGCGCCGTTTGCCGCAACTACACGCCCGTGACGGGGATGGAGCGGCAGGCCGACGGGCGCTGGGCGCTGACCCTGTCGGACGCCCTGGGCGGCGACGAGACCGCGACCGTGAGCGCGCGCATGATCGTCAACACGGCCGGCATTTGGATCGACAAGGTCAACCGCCTGGCGTCGGAGGATGCGCCGCGCAAGATTTTCGGCACCAAGGGCGCCCATATCGTGATTCGCCTGCCGGAAGAATGCCGCGACTACGGCGTGATCTCCCTCAACCGCAAGGGGGAGGAGCCAGTCTATCTTGTCCCCTGGCGCCAGGGCCTGCACTACATGGCCGTGACCGAGACGGTGTTCGAGGGCGATATCGACGATATCCACGCCGATGACGCGGATATCAGATGGCTGCTCGACGAGCTGAACCACCTGATCCCCTCGCTCGGCCTGACGGAAAAGGACGTGCTCTACACCTGGGCCGGGGTGCGGCCGCTGACCTTCGATCCGGCTTTCCCCAAGGGCGCGCGCAGCCGGGAGATTCACGATTTCTCCGGGTCCGGGCTGCCCAACGTCGTCGCCATGACGGCGGGCCCCGTGACCTCGCACCGTTCGGCCGGGCGCGAGCTGCGCGATTCGGTCAAGGCGCGCATTCAGCCTTCCGGCCAGCCCCAGGCCGTGGACTACGCGCCCAAGCCCCTGGCCGAGGATCCGTCGTCGCCCGCCCTGTTAAACCACTATGACGGCATTTCCCTGGCCGATCTGCGCCACGCCGCCCAGCACGAGCAGGTCAACAATCTGCGCGACCTGCTGGCCCGGCGCACCGGGATCGTCTGGACCGAGAGCCGCGGCCGCGAAGGCGCCCGCCAGGCGGCGGAGACGGTGGCCGATATCCTGGGCTGGGACGAGGCGCGGATCGAGCGGGAGGTCGCCGACTACACGGCCTATGTCGACCACACCCACCGGCCGCCGAGCGGGGCCTGAAGGCTACAGTCGTGCGGTGAAGCGGGCCAATCGCTCGCAGGCCCTCTCCAGTTGCGCGCGCGGGGAGGTGAGGGAGAGGCGGAGGAAACCCTCCGCGCTCGCCCCGAAGCTCGCCCCGGCCAGCAGGACGACCTTTTCCTCCTCGACCAGCCGGTTCGCGAAGGTCAGGGAGTCGAGGCCGGTCTCGCGGATGTCGATCATCAGGAACATGCCGCCCTCCGGCGGCAGGCAGGCCAGGCGGGGAATGGCGCCGATGCGCGCCGCGACCGTGTCGCGCCGAACCGAAAATTCCGCGCGCATGGCCGAGGTTTCCTGGAACTCGCGCGAGACGGCGGTGACGGCGGCGTCCTGGATGAACATCGCGCAGCCGTAGAGCATGCACTGCATGACGTTCTCGATATGCGCGGCCATCCCGCCGGGCGCGATGATCCAGCCCGTGCGCCAGCCGGTCATGGCGCGGGATTTGGACAGGCTGTCGATGACGACCGTCCGGTCCTCCAGGCCCGGCACCAGGGCAGGCGAGCGCTGGCTCCGGCCGTCATAGGTGACTTCGGCATAGACCTCGTCGGAGACCAGCCAGAGGTCGTGGCGCTGGCAGATCTCGGCCAGGGCGGAGAGTTCGTCCGCCTCGACCATCGCGCCGGTCGGGTTGTGGGGAAAGTTGATCAGGACGGCCCGGGTGCGTGCCGTGACGGCGGCGGCCAGATCGGCCGGGTCCAGGTGAAAGCCGTTCTCGGCCCGCAGGGGCACGCCGACCGGCTCCGCGCCCGAGGACCGGACCGTCGCCCGGTAGGTGGCATAGGCCGGGTCCAGGACGATCACCTCGTCCCCCGCCTCGACCAGGCAGGCGAGGGTGACGTAGAGGCCGTTCTGTGCGCCCGGGCAGACGATCACCCGATCGGCCTCGACCGGCTGGCCCGTGCGCTCGGTGCGGTAGCGCGCGATGGCGGCGCGCAGCTCGGGAATACCGGCCGCGCCGGGATAGTGGGTGCGCCCGTTGTGGAGGGCGTCGATCGCGGTCCGGGTGATCTCGGCCGGGGTGTCGAAATCCGGATCGCCGACACCGAGGAAGATGACGTCGTGTCCCTCGGCCTCCAATTCGCGGCCGCGCACATGGACGTCCCAGGCGCGCGCGCCCTCGTCGGCGACCCGCTCGACGAGGCTCGAATAGGCCAAGCCGTTGGCCGGTTCGCGCAGGCGGGCGGAGGGGCTGAAGGGACGGCTCATCCCCGCAGGATAGTGCGCCGGCGGCCCTGGCGGGAGGGGAGAAAGCGCATCTTGGCTTTCCGGTCCTTGCAAGGGCGGGGGCGCTTGGCCACTCTTCGCTCGAAGAGGTCCGCAGGAACAGGGGGACGCATGAATCCGGCCTTTGCCGCTTTCGCCGAAAGCGAACACCGGGAGCGATTGGCGCGCGCCCGCGCCGCCCTGCGCGAAGCCGGGTTCGATGGTTGCGTGTCGGTCGCGCCCGAGACCCATTTCTATCTGGCCGGCTACGACGCCTGGGTCGCCGTGAACAGTCCGCAGGCCCTGGTCTTCTCGGCCAAGGACGACCGGGCGCCGAGCCTGGTCCTGCGCGATTGCGACCGGCCCATGGCGGACGAGACAACCTGGCTGTCCGATATCCGCAGCTACCGCCTGAACGCCGAGGACCATTGCGCCCTGATCGCCGAGGTTGCGGCGGAACACGGCCTGGGGCGCGGGCGCATCGCGGTCGAGATCCAGTCTTATGCCCTGACCTATGCCTATGGTTGCGCGTTGGCGGAGGCCTTGGCGCCGGCCGAGATCGCCGACGGCACCGCCGTGCTGGGCGGGCTGCGCCTGCTCAAATCGCCGGCCGAGATGGCCTATATCCGCGAGGCCGCGCGCTTCGCCGAATCGGGGCTGGACACGGCGCGGCGAACCCTGCGCCCGGGTATTTCGGAAATCGCCCTGGCGGGCGCGGTCGAAGGAGAAATGCGCCGAGCCGGCTGCGACTACTGGGCGATCCCGACGGAGCTGGCCGCCGGGCCGCGGGGCACCGCCATGCATGCCACGCCGCGCGACCGGGCCATCGAGTCGGGCGAGCTGGTCCATATGGAATTCGCCGGCGTTGCCCGGCGCTACCACGCCGTCGCGCTGCACACGGTCGCCCTGGGCAGGCCGAGTTCGAGGGCCCGCGATCTCTATGCGGCGACCCGCGCCTCCCTGGCCGCGGGTATCGCGGCGATCCGCCCCGGCGCGCCGGTCTGCGATGTCGAGGACGCCTGCCTGGAGCCCCTGCGGCGCGAGGGCATCGAAGGCGGGTTCAAGATGCGCTTCGGCTACGGCATCGGCATCGCCTATCCGCCGATCTGGCTGGAGAGCCTGCAGATCAGCCGCGACTTCGACACCCGGCTGGAGCCGGGCATGGTCTTCGTGCTCCATGCCGGGGTCGATCTGATGGAGGAGGGGCTGGGCGTGGTCCAGGGCGGCACCTATGCCTTGACCGAGTCCGGGTTGGAGCAGCTCGTCGGCGGCGGCGATGTGGCGCTCGAGGTGATCGGAGCATGACCGCGCGGATCGGGCCGGAGGATATTTCGGAAGCGGCGGTGCGCGTCGCCGGACATATCCGCGAAACGCCGATCCTGCGCATGGAACCCGATGCCTTCGGGGTACGAGGCGCGTTGACCCTCAAGCTCGAATGCCTGCAGCATTCCGGCTCCTTCAAGGCGCGGGGGGCGTTCAATTCCTTGCTCTCGACGGATATCCCCGTGGCCGGGGTCATCACCGCCTCGGGCGGCAATCACGGCGGGGCGGTCGCCTATGCCGCCCGGGCCTTGGGCCACAAGGCGCGCATCTTCGTGCCGACGACCTCGCCCCGGGCCAAGATCGATCGGTTGCGCGGCTACGGCGCTGACGTCACCGAAATCGGCGACGCCTATGCCGACGCCTACGAGGCCAGCCAGGCGGTCAAGGCCGAGACGGGCGCGGTTGAGATCCATGCCTATGACCAACCGGCCACGGTCGCGGGCCAGGGCACCGTGGCGCGCGAGATCGAGCGGCAGACCGGCGGTCTCGATACCGTCCTGGTCGCGGTCGGCGGCGGCGGGCTGATCGCGGGCATCGCGAGCTGGCTCCAGGGCCGGGTCCGGGTTGTCGGGGTCGAGACCGAGGGCACGCCGACATTGACGCGGGCCTTGGCCGAGGGCCGCCCGGTCGATATTGAGGTCGGCGGCTTGGCGGCCGACGCCCTGGGCGCAAAGCGGATAGGCGAGATCGCTTATGCCACCGCGCGGGACCATGTGGATCGGGTCGTGCTGGTCGAGGACGATTCGGTGCGCGCCGCCCAGAAGGCCCTGTGGGCCAATGTCCGGGTCGTGGCCGAACCGGGCGGCGCCACCGCCCTCGCCGCCCTGATGGCGGGCGCCTACACGCCGGAGAAGGCCGAACGGGTCGCCGTCCTGGTCTGCGGCGCCAACACGGACCCCGCCACCATCGTCTGAATTTGCCCTCTTCCTTAGGGAGAGGGAGGGGCCCGCGCTGTCAGGCGTGGGAGGGTGAGGGGACCGATTTCTCTTGGGATAGGCCCAACCCCTCACCCGGCTCGGCTGCGCCTCGCCACACTCTCCCTATCGGAGAGGGTTGGATTGTCCGCGATGGATATCGGACCGGTTTCTCAGGCGGCCGTCGCCAGTTTCGCGAAGCAGCCCTTGGCAGCCTCGACGAACGCGTCGATATCGGCCTCGGTCGTCGGGGTCGAGATGAAGCAGCCCTTGGTCGTGGTGATGAAGCCCGCCAGCAGCAGGTCGCGCTGTAGCTTGGTCGTGGCCTCGGCCTCCGCGGGAGTCGGGAAGGTGTCGCGGTAGGTTTTCATCGGCCGCGCCGAGGTGTGGATGCGGAACATCGAGCCGAGGCCCGCGACCTGGCCGGGATAGCCGGCCTCGTCCATCGCCGCGCGCAGGCCCGCGCGCGCCCGTTCGCCCAGGGCGTCCATGCGGGCGTATTCCGCCTCGGTCATCAGTTCGAGGGCGATCCGGCCGGCGGTCATGCCGACCGGGTTGGCGGTGAAGGTGCCGCTGGACGGGTTCAGGGGCTTGCCCGCCCGGTGGTCGAAGACTCCCATCGCCTCGGCATGGCCGGCGATCGCGGCGACCGGAAAGCCGCCGCCGACGATCTTGCCCAGGGTGGTCAGGTCCGGCTTGGCGCCGTAGAGGCCCTGGGCGCCCTGGGGGCCGAGGCGAAAGGTGACGACCTCGTCGAAGATCACCAGGGCGCCGGTCTCGGCCGCGACCGCCTGCACCATGTCGATGAAATTCTGCTCCAAGGGGATCATGCCGCAGGAGAGCGAGACGGGGTCGATCAGGATGCCCGCGATCTCCGGCCCCTGGCCGCGCAGGATGCGCGCCGCCGCGTCGGTGTCGTTATAGGGAATGACCACCGTGTCCTCGATCACGCCCTTGGGCACGCCCTGGGTATAGGGCACGGAGCGGGGAACGTTGCCCCAGGTCTCGGGTCCCGAATCGAGGCTGATTTCCGCGAAGTCGTACATGCCGTGATAGGCGCCTTCGAGCTTGGCGATCTTTGGCCGCCCGGTGCGCGCTCGCGCCGCCTTCAGGGCGATCATGACCGCTTCCGTGCCGGTGTTGCAGAAGCGCACCCGTTCGAAACCCTCGACCCGTGCGCAGAGCAATTCGGCCAGGAAAATCTCGCTCTCCGTGGGCAGGATGAAGCAGCTGCCCCGCGCGATCTGCTCAGTCACGGCGGCGGTGATCGCCGGATGGGCATGGCCGTGCATGAGGGAGGCGAAATTGTTGGCGAGGTCCAGGCGGCGCACCCCGTCGACATCGGTGACATAGGCCCCTGCGCCCGAAGCGGCGTAGACGGGGAACGGCTCCTGCCAGGTCTGCAGCCGGTTGATGCCGCCGGGTTCGACTTGTTCGGCGCGGGCGTAGAGCTTGGCCGAGGCGCTGTCCGAATCGGGCCACATGGTCAGCCTCCTGCCGCGTCGTCGAGGGTGAAGAGGGGTGGGGTGTCGAGGGACCGCCGGATCATCTCCACCGTTGCATTCGCGCCCGTTAC